>JABSQI010000420.1 GCA_013215905.1 Legionellales bacterium
TAATAAATTAATTGATAATTTATAAGAATATTATTTGAAGAATTTGACGCTTTCGTATAAATATTATACAATAAAATTCTAAATATTTATAATAAACTATTAATGAAAGTTAGAATATTAATAATTGCTATTTTTATTATGGAAATGGTAAGTTGCGCAAGTAATGTTACATATAATAGCAAAGACAATTTTATAGATAACTATAATTTTGAAATACTTGGTAAATTTGGACTTAGAAATAAACGTAATATTGGGCAAGCTGGGGTATTATTACCAATATTTTATAATCATCACAAGATATTTTATTTAGCAACTTTCGGTATGTTAGATAACAAGAACTCTAAAGAATTAAATGTTGGGATGGGATTTAGAACACTATCTAGAGAAAAGTATATAAATGGTGGATATGCTTTTTTTGACTATAGAAAAAGCCCAAGAGGAAATTTTTTCAAACAATTAACAGTTGGCTACGAATTTTTCATGAAATGTTATGAAGCAAGACTTAATTTTTACATCCCAGAGAGCAAAGAGAAAAAACTATTTATTCCAATTAAAGATAAAGTTGTTAGTAATTATAACGGTAATATAACTACATTTAATATTGATAGGACTAATAATCTATATACGGAGAAAGCAAGTAGAGGATTTGATGTAGAGTTTGGTTTGACTGGATGGTGGAATTCTTCTATATATTTTGCTTATTACAGATTTCTCCATCAAGAGAATCGGATTAATGGTATTCGTATTAGAACTAATTTTCGTGTTTTGGAGTGGCTATCTCTTCAAGGAGAGGTTAATTACGATAATAACAGAGATATTACACCGTATCTTGGACTAAAAATAAATATTCCTTTTACGAATAAATTTAAAAGACGCATCTATACAAAAATGACTTATATACCAGTCCGTGATATAGATATTCAGACATCTGTAAAATTTACTTCGAATGTACATACATATTTTAACAAAATAGTTAATGGATGGGCCCCGTTAGTTGATAAAAACGATAAAAGTCGGGGGGCAAATGTTTATAATAATATGACACAAGTAAATAATGAATGTATTACAGTTAATCGTAAATATTTTGATATTGGCACAATATTATCAACTCAATTGTTTACATTAATGGGAGAGTTTAATGGAGAGGAATTATTTGTTGAATTGAACTCAAATGAAATTGATATTTTTATGAAAATGCGACATAGATTATCAACAAATAACAAGTTTGTGTTAGATGATGCTGTATCAAACTCTCCTTTACTAAGTACCTTTAATAAGGGGTTCTGGACTATGAGAGCTGAGTATGAGGAAAATATTGCTGTAATACGAGAAATTGAAGCAAAGTTGAAGTATAGGGTGAGCGATTCTGAAATTGCCGAAGCTTTAAATGCTGGTGTAAGTAGAAGTACTTTACTTTATTCTTGGATGTATGAATTTCGTAATAGAGAAGATGTGTTTGTTGGGGTTTTTAAAGGTTCTACAGATGAAAACCCTCGTTCTCATAGTATAGTCGAATTGTCTAGAGCTGTAAGTGGTAGTGAAGGTAAGAGATATATTGTATTGAGTCTCTCAATGAAAAAACATGGCATAGGAGTAATTGTTGATCAGGCTGATAGGAAAATTTTATTTTTAGAATCTAATGGACTTCCTGCTAATGACAATCAGAAAGCAATATTGAATAGTAAATTTTCAGGATATTCAATAGTGAATTATACACCAGTAATACAAAAAGAGGATTGGTCTTGTGCTGCTCATGCGTACATGAATGTTGTTGGTTATTTTAAGGGTTCCTACTCTATACATGATTCTGTAACATCCAACAAGCATCGTCATGTAGCTAGCATATATAAACGTATGCTTCTGCAAAGAAAAGCATTAGGTGTATAATTTTAAAAAATATTTCAAAAAAATGTCTAAAGAAAGTTAAACATTTTTTTAAAAGGTAAATATACGTATGGGATATAAAATTTATGGTAAA
>JABSQI010000421.1 GCA_013215905.1 Legionellales bacterium
ACTGGTCTTTGGTTAAACCATTTTTAACGCCAGATTCTATAGCCTCTTGCTCAGTTAAAATATTTTGTTCAATGGCCTGCCTAGGCGTAATAGCTCCTGATTGAGCTACTTGTTTAACAATAGTTTCATCTAAGCCGTTATCGTTTATTAATTCGTTTCTATTTAAGCCGGATTTTATCCCCTTCTTCACTGCTTCATGTTCAGTTAAAATCTCACTCTCCTTTGCCTGCCTTGGGGTGATTACATCAGATTTAGCTACCTCTTTGACTTTATTCTCAGCCAAACCATTATCTTTAACTAATTCATCTTTACTTAATCCATTTCTAATACCAGCTTCAATAGCTTCATCCTCTGTTAATATCTTACTCTTAACTGCTTCTTTTGGGGTTATTAAATCGGATTTAGCTACCTCCTTAACTTTATCCTCAGCCAAACCATTATCTTTAACTAATTCATCCTTGCTTAATCCTGATTTTATGCCATTTTCTATAGCCTCTTCTTCAGTTAAATGCCCTTCTTGAATTGATTCTTCTGGAGTCACCAAGCCAAACTTTACAGTATCCTTATGACTCATTCCTTGCAATACTTTAACCTTCGCTATCTCCCTTCTAAAATACTCATTGGTCTTTTTATCTATTATAGAGGGATTTATGTTTTTAATATTATTTTCTGCTAATTCATCTTTAGTTGCTAATGAAAAATTCTTATCTTTACCTACAACATGAACCTGTGAGCCTCCTTTTGATATTATCGCTATATTAGATATTAACAATTGTGACTTATTTATCTTACTTACATCTCCAATATCAAATGGTACATTTGCTTTTATAATACTACCGTCTGTTAATACTTTTTTAGGTAATATTGCAGCAACTCTACCCTTCGCACTATTTTCATATACTGTGAATGGACTTTCTTCTCGTGTTGCTGTTATTGCATCAATGTCTCTAACTGGTAATTGCGTCATTTTCATACTTAGAGATTTGTGAACATTCTTTCTTGAAATGAAGTCCCAACTTAATTTAAAGCCCAAATAGCTTGTCTGACCTATCTTATTATCTATATTAACTTCTCCCTCTATTGAAAACCAATGTCTTAATATATAATTACATCTAAACCTTATCCCTCTCATTGATGAAACTCCCTTACTGCTAAAATGATACAATGCTACATATCCTTCCCAATCTAAATATTTTGGGATGTTGCCTCCTCCTTCTATATCAATTCCATATAAACCAATTTCTGTTAGATTTTGTTTACAATTTCTAATAGTAGTTCTATGATGCTTTTGAATATAATTTATCTCATATATATTTCTTGAACCTAAATTATGGTCTTTACTAAATGGTAAATATATATTCCCTCTAATTTCTATATTTTTTGATAGAAACTCTAAACCCAATGTGAATTGACGTATTAGATTACTATTCTCAGTTTTTCTAGCATCGTAATATAAATATCCTCCTAATAACCAGCTTCGATTTATATATAATCTGTGGCCTAATCCATAATTTCCTTCTAAGTGATTTTTCGAGTCTTTCATCCCTATCACACTTAAATAACTCATATATTTATCCATGTGTTGATATAATGGTAAGACAAAACCTAAACGTGCTATATTACGACGTGATGATTTTTTAGTGCTATATCCTAGCTTACCTGTTAACTCTATCCTAGGTTTATATGATTCTTGTTCATCTGAGGATTTATCTGAGGCAAAAGACCCTGAAGAAACAAAGACTGACAGTACTATAACTAATCTTGAAAGATTCTTGCTCATTTAATCACGGAATATTCTTTAAATCTTCCATGAAAATCTTAATAAAATAATATAATGGTCGTTATTTTAACACAATATCCGTAATAAACCCATATAAGTCTAATATTTAAACTGTGTAATTAGAAATCAATTTTGACTTTATATTACAATTTAGAATATAATGTCTAAAATATTAAATTTATATACATGGAA
>JABSQI010000422.1 GCA_013215905.1 Legionellales bacterium
CTAATAGGACTTTCTGGAAGAGGGGATAAGGATGTGGAAACATTAGCAACCTATGTGGAGGATAAAAATGATAAAAGCAGCTTTTGACAAACATAAATCAATATTCATCCCATTTATTATGGCTGGGCACCCCAATTTAGAAGTATCAACAAAGGCTGTTATGGCTCTTGTGCGAGCAGGTGCTGATATCATAGAGCTTGGTGTACCCTTTTCAGATCCAATTGCTGATGGTGCTGTGAACCAAAGAGCTGCTGAAATCGCTATAGGAAATGGTATGAACCTTGATAGTGTATTGACACAAGTGCGAGCAATTAGGAGGCTTGGGTGTAAAACCCCGATCATACTTTTTACTTATCTTAATCCAATCTTGGCTTTCGGTTATCATAAATTTTGTCACCAAGCTAAAGCAGCTGGGATAGATGGAGTGCTAATTGTAGATTTTCCACCAGAAGAAAACCAGGATTTTTACTCCATGCTTCAAGAAGTTGGGCTAGAAATTGTGTTGCTTGTATCGCCCACGACAAATCCAACAAGACTACCTATTTATATAAAGAGAAAACCTTGCTTTATTTATTATATCTCAAGACTTTCTGTTACTGGTGTCCAGCAGGATTTATCTAATACTTTAGAGGATGAACTGTATGATTTGCGTAATGCCCTACCTAACACAAAAATTGCGGGAGGGTTTGGCATATCATCAATAGAACAAGCGAAATATGTTAGCAATATTGCTGATGGAGTGATTATAGGGAGTAAACTTGTTTCAACACTAGAAATCTCTGGAGTGGGTGAATTCGAAGATAAAGCAAGAGAATTTGTGGATATTATACATGGAGATAAATTATGATAGTCATAGGAGGCTCCAGCCATCCATTGCTTGCTAAGCAGGTGGCTGGTGAACTTGGATGCGATTATATTATTGCAAATACCAAGAAATTTGCAGATCAAGAACTGAAAATTCAAATAAACAAGGAACTATATGGCAATGACGTAATTATACTACAATCTACAACTAGACCTGTAAATGACCGCTTGATGGAGCTATTATTACTTGCAGATACCGCAAAAAGAGCTGGCTGCAATAGTATAACTGCGGTTATTCCCTATTTCGGCTATGGTAGGCAAGACAGACCTTCTTATGAGTACGGTCCGATATCAGCTAGTTTAGTAGCGAGGATAGTTGAAACCAGTGGTATTAGTAAAGTGATTACTATAGATATGCATTCCAAACAATCAGAAGGTTTTTTTAAGATTGGAGTTAGAAACCTTGCACCGACAGAACTTTTTGCAAGTGAATTTCGAAAGAGAAGCAACTATATTGTGATATCTCCTGATGTTGGAGGGTTGCCAAGGGCTAGAGTACTAGCTTCTAAGCTCGGAACTGACCTTGCTATAATTAACAAATCGCGTGATCCTCAGGGTAAGTGCATTATGTCCAATGTTATAGGCAATATTACTAGAAAAGATTGTATTATTATAGATGATATAGTAGACACTGGCGGTACTTTGTGCGAAGCAGGGAAGCTTTTAATTCAAAGTGGCGCAAACTCAGTAAGTGCTTGCATTACCCACGCTGTGCTTTCTAAAGACTGCATAGATAGAGTAAGCCAAGCTGGATTTTATAAATTTTTTGTAACAGATACCGTACATCATCAAAATTTACCTTCCTTTATTAATGTAATTCAAACAAGTAATCTTATAGTTAAGGCTTTGGCTTGGAAGACATAAGGGTTTAAAGTATCGGAACCTGAATTTAATTCATAACCGCTACATTTGTCCAAATATAACACATCAAAAAATATTAAAATTCTATGTGTTTTAGTGAAGTCTTACATATAGGGTCTTCGGGCACGAACGTGCAAAAACCGACGGTTTTAAAATGTTCTCTCAGAGATAACTTATAGCATTATAAAAATCACAATATCTTTGTTAGATTACATGATAAAAAATGTTATTACAGTATGATATCGAT
>JABSQI010000423.1 GCA_013215905.1 Legionellales bacterium
AGAAATATGTGTAATATGATTTATTCTATTATGTACTACATTTTCTAATCTTGGAGTCACTTGTTCTTTAAATTCTGGCTTTATAATTAACCTACCTGTTTTCTTACCATCTTTCTTTTCTACTTCATAAGCATCATATAGAGTTCCATTTTTTGCTTTTAAATCTTTCCACTCTTTATCAATAGTAGATTTATCTACTCCTTTTTTATCTTTAAGTACTTTTTCTTTTTCAGTATATTTTAATCCTGCTTCTTCTTTTTTCTTAATGAATTGTTTTTTGTTTATAAACTGTCCTTCGTATAATCGATAATTATCATATACTGCTAATGTTATTCTACCTTTCATAAAATAGTCAGCCATTTGATAATTGGTATAAAAAGCATCATTGTTAACTAATTTTCTAGCGACTCTTCCTCTATGACTATTTTTTAATCTACGATCTAGTTCTACTACACCATTGTTCTCAAAAATTAAATGCATTTTATTTGTTTGAACAGTGTGTCCTATTTCAGACATTACATGAGGCAAGTTTCTATAGAGCTCTCCTCTTGCCCACCACTTACTTTCAGATGTTGTATATATCCCTATTTGATCTTCTATCCAGGCATCTGTCCTACCTTTCATAGCTCCTGCAATTGATGTTGTCATATTGAGCGCTAAGTTGTTAAGTCTCATAAATCTAGCAAGAACACTTATGAATTTAGTACCGTTTATATCACCTAATGGTGTTTTCCATACTACATCTTGTTTTTCTTTCCCATACATTAAATGGTCTATCAAATTATCTACTGCTTTATATTCATTTGCTATCTCAGCACCTGGTTTAATATCTCCCTTTAATTCATAAGTACGTTCTCCTAAAGTAGACAATAGTCCATTCATAGAACCTGCTATTTGGTTCATCTCATTGTAGTTATCAGCCATTTCTGCATATTTTGTATATGCTCCTACTAAATCATGAGTTAGTTCTGACATCTTATCTAGTTTCCTATTAAAATATATAGGAATAAGTCTAGTTCCTGATTTTGATTGTTCTCCAAACTGTGTATCATCTACATCTCTTACAAAGCTTTCTTTAGCACCTCTTGCCATACTTGTTAGAAAACTTTCTTCTGCTCCTAAAGTCATTCTATCTAAAAAAGATTTCCTCATTTGAGGTATTAGGTATTTATGGTATTCTGTTTGTAAATGAGCAGGTAGTTTTTTAAGACCTTCTACTTTGGCAGCTATTAGAGCATCATAGTATTTTTTACCGACTCCACTTAATCTAGCGTATTCAGGATTTTTATATTTATCAGCCAGTCTATCTTCTTGCGTTTCTACCATTTCTCCCGCAATTTCTTTAACAACTGGAACTGTTTTTTTATTTTCTTTAAACCACTGTTTCCACATTTTTTTATAAATAGCCATCTCTTCTTTAGTGAGACTTTCCTTTTTTATATCTGCAAAATTTTCTAATCCTAATGCTTTAGCTATTTCTTCTTTAAACTTATCTTGGTTTTCATAGTACTGGCCTACATTATATTCTGATATTATAAATCCTGTTCTTTTTCCATTACTATCTTTTTCAAATAATACTTCTTGCTTAAATCCTGCTTTTTTAGCCTCATCTTGTAATTTTAGTAATTCTCTAGCCTTATTTGCTTTAAATCTATGAACCTTATTTATTACATTATTGATTGTGGTCATTGCTATTTTTAAAATATTACTTTTTGAGTTTTTAGCACCACCCATCCATAGTCTCCATTTTGATATATCTTCTTTTGTTTTCTCTAATATATCTTCAGGATTAAAATCAGGATCTAGTACATTACCATACATATCTCTATTTGCTACTTCCAACATATTTACTGTTAAGTCTTTTAATAAACCTGTAGAGATGTTATCTATGTTAGCTATCTTTCCTAGAAAAGAATCTACTTCTGATTTTAAATCAGAGAGAGCAGTATCATTATATCCAAATCCATACAT
>JABSQI010000424.1 GCA_013215905.1 Legionellales bacterium
TTTAAAGTGCATAAAATTACTGTTAACTGTAGAGATATAATTCAATTTATTTTTTTATAATATGTAATTATAAGCTTTGGCATGTACAATTAAATTGGATGAAAAAGGAATATACACATGAATCAGGAGATCGATTCTAAATTACAAAAATCATCTATATTATCTATACAAGATTTAGTAGTAGAGTTTGATAAAAATCAATTTGCAGTACATGATCTAAGTTTTGATATTCCTAAGGGCAAGACATTTGTTTTATTGGGAGAATCTGGGTGTGGTAAGTCTATGACTGCTAATTCTATTCTACAATTATTGCCAGATAATGCTACCATAAATAAACGTAGTAAAATAATTTATAAAAATATTGATTTGTTAAATCAATCCGAATATGAGATTCAAAAAATAAGAGGAGAAAGTATTAGTATGATCTTTCAGGATCCTATGACTGCGCTAAATCCTGTTATGAAAATAGGAGATCAAATAGCAGAAATTTTAATAAAACATTTCGCTATGAGAAGAGATAAGGCTAAGTTAAAAAGTATCGAACTATTACTAGAAGTAGGTATTGATAGGCCTGAATTTAGGTATGATCAATATCCTCACCAATTATCTGGGGGGCAAAAACAGAGAATTATGATTGCTATTGCTTTAGCAGGTGAGCCAGAGTTATTGATTGCCGATGAACCAACGACAGCTCTAGATGTCACAATTCAGGCGCAGATTTTGTGCTTGTTAAAAAAGCTGCAAAAAAAACATAGTCTAACAATTTTGCTAATTACTCACGATTTAGGTGTTGCAACTTTAATAGCAGATATTATTGGTGTTATGTATGCTGGACATTTATTAGAAATTGATAGTACTAAATATATCACCAAAAATCCTTTGCATCCTTATACTCAAGAGTTATTATCAGCTATCCCTAGTTATAATAAATCCAAATTTACACTTGAAACTACCTCTGGAATTTTCCCTAAAATTAGCGATAGTTTATTAAAATGTAGATATATTGATAGATGTCCTGCAAAAATAAGTGTATGTAATCAAACTTTGCCAGAATGGAATAATGTAAAATCTCAAAAGGTACGTTGTCATTTATACAACAATAATAATATTGATGACATTGATACAAATCCACCTTCCCCAATAAAATACCCTCAAAGCAAAGAACTAAAAGATCAGATTGTATTATCTGTCAGAAATCTGTCTATACACTATGAACATACTACAAATTTATTTAGAATGAACAAAGAGCAAAAATTTCAAGCAGTGAATAATATATCTTTTGATTTATTTAAAGGTAAAACTCTAGCTATAGTTGGGGAGTCTGGTTCTGGAAAAACATCTTTAGCTAAAGCAATTATTGATCTTGTGGACAAAACCAGCGGGAAAATATATATAAATGGTATATGTCTATCTAAAATTCATCGAAAATTTAGAAGAAGAGTACAAATGGTATTCCAAAATGTTCATTCTTCTCTTAATCCTAAATTAAATATCATAGATATTATCTTAGAAGGGATAAAATTATTTGAAAATGATAAATCTAAAATAAAAAATAGTTTAAATAAAGTCCTAGAACAGGTAGGTTTGAGTAGTAATATTTTGAATAGGTATCCTCATCAACTATCAGGTGGTCAAAGACAAAGAGTTGCAATTGCTAGAAGTCTAATACTTTCTCCCGAAATAATAATTTTAGATGAGCCAACAAGCTCTCTAGATGTTTCTATCCAAGCCCAAATTCTGACAATGTTAAAAAATATACAAAAAAAATTTGGGATCAGTTATATCTTAATATCACATGATATATCCGTTGTTGGTTATATGGCTGATGAGATTATTGTGATGTATAGAGGAGATTTGGTTGAAGCTGGATCTACAAAACAGATAATAGAAAATCCTACCAATCCCTATACCAAAAATTTGCTAAACTCGGTTCCTGAAAATATTAGATTTGAAAATATCCTTAGT
>JABSQI010000425.1 GCA_013215905.1 Legionellales bacterium
ACACTTCCTCTGGCACGTAACGCATTATTATATTTTGGCCAATTAGTAACTTTATATTGTGATTTAGTAAACTTATGTTTTCTTTTTTCGTAACTATTCAGCTATCCGAGACAGCAAAATCACGTTTTAAATAATTAATTTTTGTAAGCCAAAGATCACAGCAAAATCAGCCATAGAGCACAAACAAATAATTTTAAAAATGTTATTATATGTTTTTTCAAATGGCACAGGGTTTGATATGAAAAAAGCAGTAAAAAAAGAAGAAATAAGAGAGATGACCAGCACAGAAAAGGCTTTTTTAATAGACATTCTTCAAGAAAAAATTAATTTATTACAAGAACAAGTACACAGGCTAAATGCAAAATTAAAAAACCTAGAAGATCAAAAATCTAAAAACAGCAAGAACAGCAGCAAACCGCCATCAAGCGATCAGAACAAACCTAAAAAGACTACAAGCTCTAGACCTAAATCAGATAAGAAACCTGGTGGTCAGCCTGGCCATAAAGGGCATCATTTAAAAAAGAGAGCTAAACCTGATGAAATAATTAGATTAGAAGTTTCTAGTTGTGATAATTGTGGCAATGATTTAAGCAAAGTTAAAAGTGCAATTGAAGCTAGACAAGAATTTGAAATTCCACCTCCTAAAATACTGATAACAGAGTATCAATCAGAGTCTAAAGATTGTAAATGCTGTGGATATACCACTAGCGCTTGTTTTCCAGAACATATAACTCATATTACCCAATATGGAATTAGAGCTAAGAGTTTGATGGTATACATGAATCAATATCAGTATATCCCATATGATAGAGCAAGCCAGTTTTTTGAAACTGTGTATGGCCATAGAGTAAGCGCCGGCACTATTGTTAATGCAGTGAGTGCTCTAGCAAATAGATTGCAAGGGTTAGATAAACAAATTAAGGATTTCTTGGTTAACTCAAAATTAAACCATGTTGATGAAACTAGCATGAGCATTTCTGGCAAAAAGAAATGGTTACATACAGTAGGAAATAAAAATGCAGCTCATTTTGCTTTCCATCAAAACAGAGGAGTAAAAGCAACTCAAGAAATAGGTATTTTGCCTGAATTCAAGGGAACTTTAGTTCATGATTGTTGGAAAAGTTATTTCCTATATGAATGTGAGCATGCTCTATGCAATGCACACCACATCCGCGAACTCAGGTTTATGTATGAAAATCATAACATGAAATGGGCCAATAAAATGCTGGAATTTCTAGTTAATACAAATTACCACAAACATCGTCATTTGGATGATTGCAAAGTTAAGTTCTCTAAGAAGATTTTAGATGCATACAACCAAAAATATGATGACATAATCGCTGCAGCTAAAAAAGAGCATGCCAGACATGCTACAAAAGATTCTAGCAATCTACTTAAGAGATTAATAAACTATAAACAAGAAACATTATTATTTATGCATGATTTTACAGTGCCGTTTACTAATAATTTAGCTGAATGTGACTTTAGAATGGCTAAAGTTAAACAGAAAATATCCGGTTGCTTTAGAAGTTTAGTAGGAGCTGATAATTTCTGTTTTATCAGAAATTTACTTGTTACCGCTAAAAAGAATGATAAAAATATATTTGATATCCTTCAACAATCATTGCTAGAAATTATCTCTCTTGACGATCTGCTAGAAGCTTAAAAACTTATTCTAGAAAATCGATCAAAAACTAGACTGATAATAGCTGAATAGTTACCACAGATTTTTTTTCGACTTATCCCTTTCTTACAATATTTTTAATTATTCATAGTTATTTATAGGCTCTGCAACTTGTTGATTATAAATGACAATTCGGGGTTAAGTGCCACCTTTTTGTCGTTAAGTGCCACCTTTTTGTCGTATAAGTGCCACCTTTTTGTCTTTTGAATAATTGACTTATCCACAGAGATGCCACAATATATAAAACATGGCAATTCTAAAATCAAAAACACCAAAAGT
>JABSQI010000426.1 GCA_013215905.1 Legionellales bacterium
TAATGATTTATTATCTGGCGCAAAACGTTACAAAAAAATACTTAAGAAAACTAATAATTTCCAATCTCTAAAAGAAAAAATTAGAAAAAACCCTGATACTAAAAAAATCATAGGGGCCAGTCACATATACCTAGTTGGTGAGAGCCTATTATCAGCCCATAATGTAACAAATTGGAATAATTTTATCAGTATACTTAATTTAGATACCAGTGTTCCAAGTAAATTACGCTCATCTTTTTCACAAGAATCTATTGAAATTCTCCAAAATGGAACAGACATTAATGATGAGCAAAAATATATATTAATTTCTGATCTTAACGAATCAATTAAACAATTTAATTATAAAACCACTGATAGTATAAACATGTTAACAGATTTATTTAGTAATAATATTACAGCTCCTAAAACCTGGGGAGATGGTTTATCTAAAATCATGATTGATATGTTGAAAAATGCTAAAATTAATAAATCATGGCTTGGTTTTCACAATATTTCTCATGGAATTAATCAATTTGATACAATTAGGTTTGCCAAAAATAATGGATTTTTAGTCTCGCCAAATTATATGCCATACAACATATACATTCAGCAAAAAAATAAATCTAACAGAAGTAAATTAGAAAATAATATATATAAAACATGTAGAATTCTTAAGAGCCTGAATCAGGAAGACTCAAACAATCAACAATATTTAAACCCTAATTGCATAGAAAGCTATGAAAGAAATAAGATTTTGCAAATTCAAAAGGAAATACAAACTAACTCTTGGTATATTGTAAAAGATGGTAAAGGACAATTGCACAATGATTATAATAGAAAGCATCCCCTATCACAAAAACAATATGCTAAAACTATCAGTAAAAAATTTAATTGGTTAGTTAAAAATTTCCAGATAGTAGTAGGCTCATCTTCTGGCAATGCAATTGTAGCGAAAAATCTATCTTTTGCTCACGTCGATCTTTTCCCAGATAGCACCATTAAAGATAATGATTTAGTACAAGAGTCATCTAAATTTTTTCTAGGAAATTTATCCCCTAAATATATGCCATCTATTTTCTTTCGACAAAGCATCCTAAAAGAAAAATATAAAGATACCTACTTAAATCCAATATACAGGTTACCTCTTTACCAAGCCCTGCTTCATGATAGTGTGGTGCTTGCTCATCATGATAAATTTGATATATTTAAATTCTCCAATGTTAAGAATATATATATTCTATTAGATTTATTATACAACACCCCTCCTTTATATTATCTAAATTTAAGCAATATTAAAGATCGGTTACCAAAAATCAAAGAAATTCATAATTTTTTTTACACTACGCACAATCATTTAGCAACTTTATCTTTAGTTAAATTTGACTATCTGAGTTCAGATCGATTTTTACAGAAAACTACCTTTAGTGATCAATCAATCATTATTGCTAATTTTTCGGATAATAAACGAAAATATAAAAAACTTAATTTACCACCATACTCTGTTACAGCAATATTGAAAGGAAAGAAAACATTACAGTTTCAAACAAAAGACATTTCATAATTTTATCCTCTGATAAATTTCACAAAATATCATCTAGTTTTCCTTCTGCAATTTTTTTACACTTATAATTATCACCTCCTTTATCAATATCACCATAATAAACCACTGCCATATAAGTTTGACTACTTTCTAAATAATGTTTATACAAAACTACATGTACTGGCCTTGTTGCTTTATCCATATTTTTTATTTTAAATTTTCCATCATATATAACTATGTTACTAGTATACTTCCTGATTGTTCTATACACATCATCATCGTAAGGAAGTTTGTATTTACGATTCCAACTAGACAATATTATAGGTATGATTTTATGTAATAATAATTCAAATTTATCAGAATAAGCTCTAATCTGCTCTATAACTATATCTTTTGCATCTATATTCAATTTAACACTCTTATGATATCCATTCTTAGGATC
>JABSQI010000427.1 GCA_013215905.1 Legionellales bacterium
CTCTTCTAATTTACTTAATCTTAATTCTTCTGCCTTTGCTTTGTCTTTTGCTGCTTTAGTATTTTGCTTTGCCTGATATTCTTTTTTTAATCTAGCAGATTTGTCTTCAAAAGATTCCCAAGGTTCACTGCCATCATGAGGATGGTTATGTTTAGGAATAGTACCTCCTTTATGGAATTTATATGATAAACCAGCTCCATAACTATTCTTACCAGCATTAAGATTAAGATTAAGTCTTTCTGATAAAGGAATATCTAATCTTCCTGAAATACCTACATCTTTTAAATTTCCTGTACTACTTAGATTAAGATTTACAGGAAAGTTCCTTTTAGGTTCAGGTTTATAGTTTAAATAATCTTTATAAGATATAGTAGGTAAACTATTTACTATTTCCTTTGCACTTAATTTTATATTTTTTGGTGGCTCTGGCATAGTTAAAAAATTTGTATATCATAGTGAGACATTATTCTGTTGAGTATCAATTCTTTATTGTACGTATTATCATAGTATAAAGTTAAGATAAAATAGGTACTTCTCAAACGTCCTCTTTTATCAGCGCTAAGTTGGTCTCTTGGAATTTTTACTCTCCATTTATCAAAACGCCTTTTTATAGTAGTCGCAGAGAATGCTGTTTTTGTTGTATCTTGGTATTCTGTCTGTAATCTAAAAGCTGTTATTGTTAAAACTCTATCTACAGCAATATCTTCATTATCATTTACTATAGAATTAAATTCTATAAATCTTAAAACTTTATTTATATCAGCATTAGGATTAATTACAAGTTTTACATAAGCCTCTGTAACAGTTCCATACATCTCTCCCCAGTTACCTTTGTTATGGGTAAAGGTAGTTTTTCTATCTGTAGGATTAGTAGATATTAGAATATCTCCATTTTCTATATAAATAGGAGGAGTTGTTGAATAAAATGAAGAGAATTGTCCTGCTAGTTCATCATATACTAATGTAAATTCGTTATCTATTCTAGTAGATCCAGCTATAAGTTTAGTACGATTTCCTTCGAATCCTCCATCATCATCTGTTCTTACAAGGGTATCACCTACTTGGTAATACTCACCTTCATCAGGTGCAGGCTCAGTATCAGGTATAAAGACTCTTTCATCAGGTAAGTAGGTAACTGCTCCTCCATTTCCTGCATATCCAAAAGGCTTGTATTTTTTAAATCCTCTAAAGGTAAAGAAGACTTCATCATTTATTTTATCTCTCTCTACAATGACTCCTCTATTTAGAATAGGGTTATCTCCTCCTATTGGTGTATCTAGTTTTCTTAATAAGATTGGACCATCTATTGGTTCTAAAAAGCTATGCATTCCTTTTATTTCAGATAGAGGTTGATTTCCTTCTGATCCTATTTTAAATATTTTTTTATGAATAGAGTCATAATAGTATATACCTTGATCTGTGGCTTTTACTGCCCATTGATGAATAGAGCCAAATTCTGTACTAAAATACTTATGGTGAGCAAATCCTTCTCCTGAACCTAATTGTGTAGGTTGTCCATCTTCTGTGGTTGTTACAGCTCTAGGATTAATACTATAAGATCCTACGGCTCTGTCTTGAAAGAAATAAACAGTATCATTCCAGTTAAGTATTTTATTTATAGGACCATGGACTGATTCAACATTATAAACATTTTCTGTTCTGAAAATAGTCCAGGAATCTATTACTTCTTCATTTATTTTAGTATCTGATAAATAAGCTCTGGTATCATCTATTCCACAATTTCCTAATGTATCTGGCTTAACAAATAATGCTAGAGCTGATTTTGAGTTATCTAAATTGTATACAGGATTATAAAGAGGTCCTTCAAGTTGTTCTATATCAGACCCAGATACTCCAGTATATGCATTTGTACTTCCTGTACCATCATTATTTACTTGAGGAGCATAAGAACCACTTCCTCCTCCTTTAGATAAATTTCCATTTTCTTGCC
>JABSQI010000428.1 GCA_013215905.1 Legionellales bacterium
TATTGGCATTGGGTTTTTGTTTATGTTTTTGTTTTCAGTTCGGGGATCGATTTCCGTTAGCTTTAACCTGAATATTGCACCCGTTAATCAGGAATACATTTAACTATATGATATAATTTGATATCTATATTTTTTCTTATGTAACGATTGTTCCATGGATATTAAAGACCAAAACGCTCCTATAATATCAAAAATTACGCCAGTAAATGGCAAGCCCATAAAGGTAATATTTGACCAAAAGAACACCTCAACAGACTTCGGATCAATCCTTTTATCGACAACAGGTCAAATACAGAATTTAACTCAATTATTTGCAGATGCTATCAATGACAAAAGAGATCAAAGTCACATCATTCACACAATTAAAGATCAAATTGATCAAAGGGTAGCTATGATTGGTTGTGGGTATTTATCTGTTTCCGATGCGGCTGACCTTAGAAACGACCCTATGATGAAACTTGCTTCTGGTAAATCAGATATCAATAATGATGGTAATGACTTGGGCAGCTCATCCACCTTAAATAGAATGGAAAACTCTCTTTCTATCAAAGATATTTATAGATTATGTCAGGTACAAATTAAATCATACATCGCCTCACAAGGTAAGGCGCCAAAATGCCTCGTGATGGATATGGATCATAGTGAAGACATCACATATGGTGATCAAGAGTGCACTGAATATAATGGATATTATAAATCAACTTGTTACCTTCCACTCTTTATACATGACGGGATCACTGGGCAATTGATACTTTCTGTCTTACGGTCTGGTGTAAATGCTACAGGGAAAGAAAATGCAGCAATTCTAAAAAGAGTTATTAAGTTGATACAATCTCATTGGCCAGATACAGACATAGTTCTAAGGGGTGATAGTAAATTTGGTGTCCCAGAAATCATGAGGTTGGAAGATGAATATGATAATATTACTTTCCTTTTTGGGATGTCTAAAAACAGTAAGCTCAACGAGATGGCTGCTCCTTATGTGGAAGATGCTGAGTATAAGTTTAAAAGTGTTTCTGGCGCTATAGATCAAATCACAGAATATGATAGTTTTGAGTATCAGGCAAAAAGCTGGGATAAGCCGTATAGAATCATTATCATAACCACTGTATCAAAAGACAATGTACATTTTAGATTTGTTGTAACTGATCTTTACAACATACACCCTAAAATTTTATATGAGAAATTATATTGTCACCGAGGAAATCAAGAGCTTTATATTAAAGAGCTTAAGGGAGACCTCAGGAGCGACCTGACTCCTTGCAAAAAATATACAGCAAATTTCTTTAGGGTTTTATTGGCATCCCTTGTGTACAACATTATTATTTTACTGAGAAAAGAAGGACTCAAAGGAACGCAGTTTGCAAACTCAACCGCTGCTAAAATAAAACTAAAATTATTTAAAATGGCAGTGAAAGTCATTTCATGCAAAGATAGAATTATATTGCACCTGCCAGAGTCATATCCCTATAAGAATGAAATGACTTTGTTGCTGGAACGTCTTTTCCAGACACATAAATTTATAAATACATCTCTTCCGTAAACAAATAGAAAAAAATTACTAATTTCAAAAATTGGAAAATATCAACACGTCAGCAACAAATTATTGGTTAAATGGCAGGCAATTCGTTTGATTTTATCAGATAACTTTTTTGGATATTTCACTGATATCAATATCAGCTACTATATACAACAGTTGATCTTGTGCATTATCTAACCATGTGCGTGTCGGGTGCAATACTCAGGGAAGATATTTAAACGAGGATAAGAATATGGCAATGCCAAAACCAAAACGAGTCAATACTGCCGTCTGGCTACTTTATGCCGTAAGTGTGCTTGGGATTCTTGAGCTATTCACCTCTGCCACAATCAAAGGTGGAACCACAACACTCATCATTTTAGACATTGTTGTGTATCTCTGCTTAATTTTAATTGCCTTTGC
>JABSQI010000429.1 GCA_013215905.1 Legionellales bacterium
CAGCCCCTAAACCAGTATTGAAATTGTTTATATCTATTCCGCCACCACTATTTATTGCTATCCAGTCGCCTAAATTGTTCGAGAATTTAACAGCTTCATCCGTGCCATTAAAGGCAAAATTCTGTGTTAACACCCTGAATTTTTCTGTGCCAATTGCCGTACTAGTTCCAACCCCTACAAAGCCATTATCTAAAATAGTCATTAAGTCACTTCCAACACTGTTTTGAGCTAGGAAATTAGTCGTTGCAACCGTTGAGCCTGATCCTTTTACGTGTAGTGTTGAGGTTGCAGTTCCATGACCTACGGCAACCTTTCCATCAATAGCATTAAAAAAAGTACCTAATCCTGGCCCTATGTCAAAGTTTTGTAATTCAAGAAATGCCGATTGCAATAATTGGTTAAACCCTAACTGACCCCTTTCAGAACTTGAAAATTCAATAATAAAACCATAACTATCGGATTCTCCCGTGTGATCTATTTTAATATCCCCATCATTCCACTTAGTATAAGCTCCACTTGCTGTTAAAGTTCTATCTGCTAATATTGTATCATCAGCAGTATAAATACTATTAGAACTTACATTCGCAGATACGTAAGCAAGAAAATCAGACACCGTAATTTTTGCCGATTCGTATGAGGTTCCAGAGTCTTCCGTTGAGTCAAAGTCCAGTAAATCATCATCTTGAATAGTGAGGTCTGTTCTTGTTTTAGAGTATTGGTTTATTTGAAGTGCCATAGTTTAAAAATTTCTTTTAATGAAGTAGTCATTGCTATCTACAAAGTTAATATTATAAAGTTTATCAGGGTGACCAAACGTATCTCTTTTTTCTAAATCTTTGGGAAGTACGCTAATTCTTCTCCAAACATTTTCTGCATAGATATTATAGTCTGTTATTAATATTTCGTTGGCTAACATTTTATTGTAAATCAAAACATTTACAACCTCCCAACTTATTTTTTTCGTTATTAAAGTCCATTCTCTAGACATCTTATCTTGAATCTGTCTTTTTTTCCTTGTTTCAGTAACATATCTATCCTCTTCATAGATAGGCTTTGGATTTCCAAATGTTGCAGGAATACGAACCGAACCATACCAATTAAGACCAGTGAAATCAAATTGATTACCAATTATATTTCCGTTTTGAGTACTCTCAATCCTTACTGTCTGATTAGCTATTATAGGATTAAATTGACAAAGGTTAAAATACCTACTTTCAAAAGTTGAAGTATTACCCAAAATGTTTAATTCTGCTTTCACTTGATATTCTCCCCATCCATAAAGACCTTGAACTAAATTCCAATCAATTAAATATCCTTTGAATAATTGTTGCTCACTACTTCCAGTAAACGAAGGAAAATAAGTACCTTCATTAGAAGTATTTAAGTCAGCAACCTTTACCCCATCTAAATATAATTCCATGTCTACAGTGTCTACTGCAGTAATCCTTTTAAATAGAAATTCGCTTTTATCATTCTTCCAGAAATCATCTGGACTTGCAGGGTCTGCAAAAACCTTTTCAGAAAATGTACATTGTATAAAATCACAGATACAAAACTCTGCAATAGGTTCGTCTACAGGAGTTGGCAAACTTGGACCTAATATTTTACAAGCGTTACCACTTTGGTAATTATAGGGGTTTGTATTTGGTAAAGTCTCTATTATCATAATTTAAGGTGCTACTGTTTTTGTTGTTACCGTTCCACTTGTATCTTTAGAAATTCCACTTGGAGAAGTTGCCTTCCCTTCTGATGGTGCTACATCATGTTGTATTCTTGAACTCAAATTGTAATTAGTTCCCGAAGTAATTAAACCACCATCAATTAAACATTCCATTACTACATTTCCACCAACTAAAGTAACATCTAATAAAGTTCCAACACTAGGTTTTAATAGTTGTTGTCCAGTCGATAGAGGTAGATTAAGACTTGACATTTCTG
>JABSQI010000043.1 GCA_013215905.1 Legionellales bacterium
GTGTGGGAGAAAAAATATTCAAAAAGTTAAATTAATCAACAGAAATAGTGGTTTTGGGAAAATAAAAATCTAGGACATATGCAATATTATTATTTAGTACATAAAATATATAAATGGAAATTCTATAAAAAGAGTAATAATGTGGAATAAAGTTTTAGAGTTTTTTGAGCCAAAAAATATATTTAATTCTATCATTATGGGAACGATTTTTTTATTGTTTGGATATTTAGTTACAGAGAATAGCCATAATAACTCCCGTTCTTTGAAAGAAACATTGCAAAATTGTAAATATAATTTATTTTGGTTAAGAAAAGGTAGGCTACAAAGTGATTTGGGTTTCGAAGATGCTGATCTAGATATTATTTATAAAAAGATAGATATAAAAATCACAAGTGAGAATTATGTAGATTTACAATATTATGATGATGGAATATTTACTTGTCGTTTAAATATTTTAGAGCATAAAAAAGAACTCTCTGGTATTTGTAAGGGGGAACACGATATCGGTAGAATGAAACTAACATTTAATAAAAAATATACTAGTTCGAAAGGAGTTTTGGAATATGACAGTATTCCTGATAAGAAATATTTAGTATTCCTAACTAAAAAAAATAAAATTTAAACAGATTTTATGTTATAGAAATAGGTTTTTTATTATTTATAATATTTTTTACTAAATGAATAGGTTTTTCTCGCATCTCCAACTTAATAACTTTTTTAGAATTTGGAAAAAGCAATAAACTATGGTAGTGGACACAGTCTAAATTATCACACTGTTTGATTTTTTCTAAGCGAATAGTTGTATTACCGATGTTATTAATGATTATTTCATCATTTATTTTAGTAGCTTCTATTTTGCCAACTATTTTATTAGGTCTAATGATAACTAAAAGACTGTTATGTGTATCAAAATATAGATCATTGTCTACTAAGTCTTTAGTTGTATCAGTTGCTTGTGGATGTTGGAATGCATTGTTAAGAATATTTATTAAGAAAATTTGATCATGATCTTTATTCTGAACTTTTTTTATAACTTTAATGTCTCTATAATGTCCGGGCTCTAGGGTAAATTTTTGTGGATATAAAATTAGATCTTTTCTAGAGCTATAAACGACTTTGTGGTTTTTAGTTTCAATAGATTTAATTGAGATCTCTATCTCAGCATTTTCATCTCCATAATTACGAATAGTAAAGTGATTATTTCTCTTATCATTAGGGAAATCTAAAATTTTAGTTGATATCTCTAGTTTATTATCAGCTCTTATGTTGACAGAACATACTAAGAAAAATATGCTCATAAATAATATATGAGGAAGTTTATGCATATCTTAAGAAAAAAATCAAATCTATACTTATTTTAGTTTAAATTTCAAAATTTATAGGAAATAGTGTTTAATAATTTAAATGGCATACACTTACTTAACCAGTTAAATGTTATTTCCCCCGAACAGTGAAAATATTGAACATGAAAATTAGCCACAAATATAGTTTAAAAATGGAGTGGTTGTATTTGTAAATTTTATTGAAATTAATTAATTTGTGCTATAATTGCTTAATAAGTATTAAATAAGTCTAGAAGAGATATCTTATGAAGTATATTTATCTTTTTGTATTGATGTGTATTAGTTTTATTTCTTATTCATCTCAAAACATTAGTGCAAATCAATCGTCTGCTGATAATCTAAAGGTAGTAGCTAACAGGGATCCTAAGAAAGAAAATGAGAATGAAGATAAATGTAAAAAAGGACAAATACTTGTTACTATAAATAACACTTCTAATGATGAAATGATTTTTAAAGATAAAACACAAAATATGGAAATATCTGTCAATCCAAAAACTAATAAGAATATTTGTGTTTTCAAAGGTGATATTATTGAAGGATATGTTAAGCATGTGAAAATAGAAGACGAGTACATGCCTATAAAAAGATTGATGGATAATGCTGAAAGAATGAATATAGTTATTGATTTTGAAGGTCATATAAACATAGATGTTAAAACAAGTGGTAATAGTGGAAATATATCATCTAAAATTGACAAAGGAAGCTGTCTTAAAGAAGAAGTCTTAGTTATAATAAATAACACATCTAATGATGAAATGTTTTTTGAGGATAAAACTCAAAAAATACAAACGACAATCCAACCCAAGACAAACAAAACAATGTGTTTGCATAAAGGAGATCTAATTGATGGATATGTTAGGCATGTTAAAATTGAAAAAGAATCTATGCCTATTCGACATTTGATGTGGTATACAGAAAAAGTGAATATAATTATTGATTCTGATGGTCACATAGATGTTGATGTGAAAACTTTACCTAGAATTTTCTAATTGACTATATAATATTTAATTAATTGTCATGTAATCATAAATATTAAAATGCGAAGTATTGTTATAAATGGAAATAGAGAAAATAAAATGAAGGATGCATTATTTTTTATAATATCATCTATATTGTGTGTAAATTATGTTAATGCATATCAAGTTTCTATTGAAATGAAAACAACAGATTCAAATCTAGCGAATAAATCTGTTGGAGTTATTGTTGCTAAAGATACTAAATTTGGATTGTTACTTATGCCTAAGCTTCAAATAACTAAACCTGGGTATTATGGTTTCCATGTTCATACCAAACCTTTTTGTGGGGCAGATGGTAAGAATGCAGGAGGACACTTGGATCCTGAAAATACTAACTTACATCTTGGTCCTTATGGTGCTGGACATTTGGGTGATTTACCTAATTTATTTGTTGATTATAATGGAAAGGCTATTATACCTATTTTAGCCCCAAAGCTTACAGTTAATGATATTTTAAATAGGACTCTGGTAGTGCATAGTAAGACTGATTATTATGACAATAATTCTTTTATAAATAGTGGCAATAGAATAATTTGTGGTATTGTTCCAAAAACAGTTGACTAAAAAAAATCAAAATATTATTCAATCATTCTCTATAATTCATATTAATTATCTTCATAATTAGGTTACTTGATGTGTGTTCTTAGTCTTAAATAATAAGAAATTGCTAAAAGTGATGTATAAAAACACGGAATAATTTGCATGAGTTCAGGAGCCCCGTTGTTTTTTACTACAAATATGTAGATAGGTAATACCGATATTAACCATGATGTCATTCCATTAAGTATCATTGGTATAAAGGTGTCTCTAAATGCGGTAAGGATACTAGCAATTATCCAGGTAATACCATCAATAATGAAGTAAATCCATACAAACAGAAGAGAAGTATGAATGGCTTGTAGTAATGACATATCTATTTTTTCTTCATGTATCAGAGAGAAAGCTCTGATAAATAAATCGGGGAAAATAACTGAAGGAATCATTAAAAAAAATGCTATAACAAAATGCATTTTTATACTTGAAGAAATTAGTCGTTTTATAAGATGATGTTTTTCTGATCCTAATAAATTTGAGGCAATAGAAGAAGTTGTTTTTTGCATGCCATCTAGAGCGAATAAATATAGATAAAATAAGGTATTTCCGATAGAAAATACTAGCATATAACTGTCTCCTAGACTTCCAATCATGTATATCACAAAAGCCCATGAAGTAAACTCTATTAAATGGCTTATCGAAACAGGTAGACCTATATTGATGCATTCAAAGAGAATTTTTAATTTAATCTTACAATAATGAGTTCTATAGGCTTTTCGATTATTTTTATTCAAAAAAATTAACAATAGTAATAAAGCTTGGATAAATTGCCCTATCACAGTAGCAATAGCTGCGCCTTTTGTCCCCATCGGATTAATTATATTAGATATACCGAATACTAATATTATATCTAATATTAGGTTAATTATGTTTGCACAGATAACTGAATATGTAATTATTTTTGTTTTTCCTGTAGCAATAAAGAAGGATGATATTGCTCCAATTAAAGATATTAAGAATCCAAAAGACATTATAATTCTATAATATTGTAAACCATCATCATAAAAATTAGGGTTAATTAGAATTTTACCAGCAAAATTCCCTAGTGCTATAAAAATAATACTGCTAGTAATCGAAAACCATATCATTTGCCAGATAGGTTCAGGAACTTTGTGAAATTTTCTAGCTCCGTTATGATTGCCAGCAAAGATAGTTGCAATCGTTGTTAAACTTAGAAAACCATATTGACACACCATAATTGAAGCGCTTGCGCTGATGGCAGCGTTCATAGCATGATAGCTATAATTTGATAGGATCAGCCTATCTAATACCAGCATTAAACTTGTAGATAATTCTGTTAGCATTAAGGGGGCAGCTATCTTGAATATCTTCCATGGGCTATTTGCATGATATGATAGATCTACATGATTTTTATGGTTATTTTTCACGGCTTTGCAAGATTTATAATATAAGCAGATATACTATATATTATATCTAAATATTTCAAATTGATTCTATCAATATAAAATATTATGAGTTCTATCTCGGTAGATTTATTTAGGTAAATCCAGGGCAGGATAACTGTTGTATGAAAATAAATGAGAATTTGATAGAATAAAATATATAAATGATAGGAAGAAAGGAATCATTTAATGTGGCAGGGATTGATTTATATTAATAAAACTTAATTCGGGAAGTAAATTTTTAGATATATATTATACCTAGAAATTAGATTAAATATTTAAATGTCTAACTCAGCCATAGTTCTCACAAGTAAGCATGTTTGTTCTATAGGGTGAATAATAGGATTATTATTTTGGAGTTTATCAGGTCTTTTAGTCTCTAATATTATTGCTATTCCAGTATTTGAAAGCTTATCTTTTACTCTTGGGATTGGTTTTACAATATCTTGTATTGTATTAACTAAACGAAAAAAATGGCAACATATTCGACAGCCTATAGTTCTATGGGTTGTGGGGATCTTAGGAATATATGGTAATGATGTTTGTTTTTTTGCTGCAAGTAAGTATGCGCCAGTAGCACAAGTAATAATTATAAATTTTTTATGGCCAATATTTGTTCTTGTTTTTAGTCAAATATTGCTTAATGAAAAATTTAAAGTTAAACATATTTTGTCAATCTGCTTAGGTTTGGGAGCTATATGTTTAGCATTAATGGAAAAATTTGGTTATATCCATTTTGAATATACTAAAGGATATATTCTTGCTTTTGGAAGTGCAACATCATGGACCATATTTATGCTTTTTTCCAGGAGTTATAGACATGTTACCTCTGAATTTGTTGGTATGTGTCTTGGTGTAGGATGTATTCTATCTATTATTTTCCATCTTAATTTTGAAAGATTTGTGTTACCTAATTTTCGAGAGTTATTTTCCATATGTTTAATAGGTTTATTTATTAAGGGATCTGCTTATTATTTATGGGATATGGGGATTAAACGAGGAAATTTCCAATTATTAATAGTTCTAGCCTATGTCCAGCCAATATTATCAATTATTTGGTTAATGTTGTTTGGGTATACAAAAATTTCTTTATCTATTTTTATGGCAAGCTTTTTAATATTTACGGCTTGTTTTATACTAACCAAAAAATAGTATATTTGGGATTTTACTAAATATAAAGTTAATTAAAATCAGAAAAATTATTTGCAGAATAAAGAGCTTCCATGCTCAGCACTTTATCCATAGGGTCATGAATAATTTAACATAAAATAGTGGAATAAGTAAAATTTACGAGATTATATTGTCCAAAATTATTGCTTTAGTTATTGTATATAGATAAATTGGAAACATAATTAGCACATAAATTATTTAATTTATAATCAAGCGCGATATAGAGATTTATCATTTAATTTTAAGAACTATTTTTATTTGAGTTAAGGAACTAGGTATATATGGAGGACAGAAAAAAGTACATTCATTATCTATGTTTAATTTATCGGTGAAGAATCCACTATACTGAATATTCATGAATCCTTAGAAAAGTGCTTGCTTACAAAAGATGAGCTAGAAAAAGCATTCAAGAATCTAGGTTCAAGTGCAATAAAATGTTTGTTAAGTTTCTGTTAGTTAGTTTGAATATATCACCTGCTTGTTGATAAGTCTAGAACTCTTTTACATACGATATGTTATTCCATCCTTATATTCTTCAGAAAGTAGTTCTGACTGAAAATCATCAATTAATTTTAATAAACCACTATTTCCTAGTTTATAATTTGTAGATTCTTTCTCTATTTCTTCTCTAACTTCATTCAATGTTTCTATTAAACTATCATATGTAGAAGTATTTTTGTCACTCTCAAATGCTTTAATAGCTTCTCCAATTCTTAAAAGCATGCCTTGTCTAGATGAACGTCCATATGGAGATAAAACCGATTTTATCCATGAGCGCTTTCTTCCATAAATTTGCCCAATATTACGATATTTACCAACTATTGTGGAAACTCTTTCAATATTTATCTCTGGCGCATAAGACTTTGATGTTATAGCTTGCTCTGGTAATTTTACATCTTGTTTTGTTAATATTTTATAACCTTCACATAATGCTTTAATTTTCTTTTTTCTTTTTTTTACCTGTGGAAGAAAGAGATCTCGTAGCTCTTTTGAGCTACTACATTTATGTATTTTATGATCATCTATAAGACAAGCTTCTGCCACCATTTTTAGATTCTCTATACTATAGATTGAACAAGTATTTCTTTCTTGCTGTACTGGGTTGAAAGATAACATAGTATAACCTGGAAACATACTCTGTAATGGCTTTTTAACAAATTCAGAAGGCTCATCATGCTTGCCAGCTATAGGATCCATGTAATATATTCTTTTTCGCATAGTATCAACTACAACCCCTGTTGCATGTGGATATTTCCCTTTATGTAATTTAGCAAGTGGTATGACAATTATTTTTTGTTCGTTATAAGTTGGCGCACCATGTGCATAACTACTTTCATCTTTATGCCCATACAAGGCATATTTAATCTCTCTGGTTGTTTTATATATATTGTCTTTTCTTGCTTCATGATGTAATGGTGCAATATATACATCATCACGCTCACCTACTTGATGTCTTAAAATAAACTCCATTTCTAGTGGGCTAAACTCATTAAAATCGTTAAGATTTATTAAAGTTTTTGCATACTCCATATGCTCTTTGAACTTTTTCAGTAGATACATAATTGAATATTTAAATATTTAAAATTACACTAGTGTTTTAAATATAAATCATAGAAATTGGTTGGCATATAGCAGACATAACTACGCATTATATACCTATCATATTTGTATAAGAATAGCATAAAAAACTTCACAATAGTTATTTAGCAATATTTTTATGGAATTATATTATCTCATGAAATATTTATGACGCAGTTTGGTAATTTAAACACCTCATAGGTCTATTATTTATGTTTCTTACTAATGCGTCTATTTTTCTTTGACTTATTAAACTTATATCTGTTTTTCTGGGCAAATGAACTCTAAGTAAACTATTAGCATTTTCAACAGCAGCCTTTTGATGTGGTGACGCTGGATCACAAAAGTATATATCTACCTCTAACATCTTTGCTATCCAATCATATCTCAAAAACTCACTTCCTTGATCAAATGTAATAGATTTTACTTGTTTACTAAACTTACTTAATCTTTTAATTATATTTATTGCTGTTTCTTTGGCGTTTTTACTATTATTTTTGATAGCTATTAAGTAACGTATTTTTCTTTCTCTTAAGGTTATTAGATTGCCTTTGATACTCTGCTTAAACATCATTAAATCACACTCCCAATGACCTTCTGAATCTCTATTATCTATCTCATTTGGTCTATTTTTTACTAATAAATATTCTGGGATTTTGCGTTTGCGTCTAGCATATCTTGATATTCTACTCATTCTTTTTCTTTGTAGATATTTACTGTATTTATCTCTTATTTGCCATTTACTATACACATATTGATAGATAGTTTCATGGGTTATATTACTATCTATAGTATTTTCTTGTTTTAATCACCCTGCTATCTGTTTTGGTGACCAATATAGTTTTAATTTATTTAATACATAATTTCTTAAATGTTTATCTGTATCTAGTTTTTTAGGTTTTAAATATCTTCTCCTATTCGCTTTTAGCTGGGCAAAATAGCTATCATAACGATAATATTTATTATTTATCGTGGTATTCTTACGAAACATTTGAATATTTCTCTTGATTTCTCTATAAACTGTCGATACATCACAACCTATTATTTTAGCTATTTCTGGCTTTCTTATACCTTGTTCTAATAAGTATTGTAAATGTGATCTATCTACTCTTGTTAACTGATTATATTGTAGTCCCATGTGCTCTCCTTATGGTATAATTAGCATCTTATGGATGATACTATTTTATACATTTTTTGCACTTGGAAATGGATTGTGCCCATTAGTTTTATAGAGCAAATGAAGATTGATGACCCTTTTGAAAACTGGGATGAAATGTTCAGTAGCAATATGGCCTCTTAAATATTAATTCAGTTGATTGATTTAAATACTTTCTTATGAAATAATCCAATACGGTACTTACGGCTTAGTATTTTCTTTTTTAATTTGAGACATCCTTTTTGGAAGCTCATTCTGAATAATGTTTCTCACGTAGGGTTTCATGGTTTTCCATTCTTGACACTCTTGCCTAGTACGCCCACAGCCTATACACCACCCATTAGGCCCAGAAAATTCACAGATATTAATACAGGGACTTTTATGGCTTTTCACAATATTGCCTACCTATAATGTTATTATTGTTAATAAATTCCTTCATTATTAGAAAGAGAATCTAATATCTTATCTATCGATGATTCAAGCTGTCTAAGATTATTAAATTCTTGCAGTATCTTTTGTTCTAGGTTTTTAAAATTAAGAGGAAGTACTTTCTGGCAAATATGATAGCCTTTACCAATAGTCTGATATCCTTTCCAACTTCTTATATGTTCTCCCTCTATATCTAGAAGATTTTTAATAAAAGCTTGTTGTGATGGACAATCTTCTTCTGCATGCAAACATATAGGGAATGATTTTTTCTTAATCTCAGGATCTTCAATATAAGTTTCAAAATGTATTCCGCCTTGATTATCGTTGTGCCAATTTTCTTTATATAATTGAAGATAAGGACCTCGATTATATATTTCCCAATTATCATCAAACCAACTTGATTGTTTTATATTTTTTTCAAGATTACGGAAAATGCCTTTTATATCTTTCATACAATTTCTAATTTTTTATTTATACTAAATATCAAACTATATGAAAATATACATATTAATCCACAACATTATCATTAAAATTTATATATGTCTATTTGTATTAGTTCTTATAAACTAAAACTAAATATCCAGATGTTATTACAAATCTCAAAGTTCAACTAAGACTAACCTTATATTAATACTATATAATTTCTAATTTAATGTATTTCACGGGGATTGCTGTTGACAGAAATATTGTGTATTGCTATGCTGATAAGATATCTTGCATATGGAGATTAACATGAAACAATTAATTTTAAATCTAAGTAGCTTAATACATGTTTTAACTCAAGCAAGTATCTGTTGTTGTCAATTCAAATCATCATGTTGTAGATTTTAATTTATTTAAAATCTTTCATTAACTCAGAAACATAGTAAAAATCTTTACACTAAATTTTATAGTTTAGTACTGTTTCCGAATTTTTTATTAGCATATAGTTATTAGAAATTAATATTTATATATTACTTTCTTAATAACTTAAAAATCATAACTAATAATAGTTATTTAGGACGAAAATGTTGAATACAAATATTTCTTTATTATCACAACTAATTAAAAAAACCCAAT
>JABSQI010000430.1 GCA_013215905.1 Legionellales bacterium
GTAGGGAAAGTTGTTGGTGGCGCTGGAATTTCACAATTGGAAAATACAACTGATAATATATGTGAATTGCAGAAAATGTATTTTTTACCACAGGCCAGAGGCAAAGGGCTAGGTGCTAGAATGATGATGAATTGTTTAGAAAAAGCTAAATATTTAGGCTATGAAAAATGTTATTTAGAAACACTGCCTTACATGAAATCCGCAGTGAAACTATATGAGAAAACTGATTTTAAAGTTTTAGACAAACCACTTGGAGATACAGGGCATTATAGTTGTTCTGAATGGATGATAAAGGAATTGTAGGATATTTTACTCTTTATGTTTTAGTCCAAAGGAGTACTACACTGCTAGCGAAAAAAGCTGTTTCATCCAAAGTAGTTTTTTAGGCTACTTGTATTTTAAAGAACGTGACACGAAGATAATAAGTTGTGGATAAATCCGTTAAATATTATCGAATGAATTTTACTAGAATTGATATCTTCGTTCACTAACCATAAAATATAACGGTTCTGTCGCATTAAATCTTAGTATTTCAAATATACTTAGTTTTGAAAAGACAAAAGTAGTATTATGTATAAACACCACCGATACCCTAATATTATAATTCAACAAGCAGTCTATTTCAAACTAAGGTTTACTTTAAGTTACAGGGATATAGAAGAATTAATGGCTATTCGTGGGGTTAAAGTAGACCACTCTACCATTCAAAGATGGGTGTTTAAGTTCTCTAAAGAAATTGAAAAGAATATGAATCGATGTAAAAAGCAAGTGACTAATAGTTGGAGGCTTGATGAAACTTATATTAAAGTAGCTGGCAAAGATAGGTACTTGTACAGAGCTGTAGATAAACAAGGTAACACCATTGACTTCCTATTAACAAAACGAAGAATGAAAGGCTCTGCTCAGAAGTTTTTAAATAAAGCTATTAGCAATAATGGAAAGCCTAGAGTCATAAATATTGACAAGAGTGGTGCTAATACTGCTGGAATCAAAACTTGGAACAAAAGAAGTTTCACTAGAAAAAAAGTAAAGATTCGGAGGGTCAAATATTTAAATAACATTGTAGAGCAAGACCATCGGAATATTAAAAGAAGAATTGCAATTACTACAGGTTTTAAAGAGTTTGAATCTGCACAAAGAACAATAGCTGGAATAGAAATAGTAAACATTATTAGAAAGGGTCAAATAGAAAACCCTAAGGCTACTACATTCAAAACTTTCTGTTCATTAGCCTCTTAAAAATGTACTTTCAACAAAAACTATATCTTTGAATAATTAATGCGACAGAACCGAAATCAGAATATTATAAAACTGAATTCGATAATTACGTTCAGTACCCTAAAACAATAGAAGAAGCAAAGGAATTTGTTGTTAAATATCGAAATCAAAGAATAAAAAATTAAGACCAATTATGTATAAATTAATTATCCTAATAACGATATTGTTTCAAACGACATTATTTGCTCAAGTTGAGCTATTAGATGATGAATACATGAATGCATACATTGTCATCGCTGATAATGGCTTAGACTACGTCAAGATGCAAGACAGAATGTTAGATTTGAGTAATGAATTTAAACTTGATGTTGATACAATGGGAAGAATATATAATGTTACAAAGGATTTAATTTCTCTACCAATAGATGATGAAGATGAAATATATGCTGGGGAATATTTTCCTAGACGTTATCCTTCAACATCATTAAGTCTTGAGTATCTTGATTATTATGATGAGAAAAAAGGTGAGAAAGTAATTGGTTTAGTTGCTGGTATTTTTGATAACAAAGCTGATGCTAATAATCTGCTAAAGAGAATAAAAACGCAGCTTGGTCTTTCCATAATGCCGACCCCATAACGACAGTAATCCATGGTGCCAAAGCTCCTTGTAGAGACACCGCAGTAGCGTCGCAAAAGTCGTTATACGTTTCGATTTCCG
>JABSQI010000431.1 GCA_013215905.1 Legionellales bacterium
TTTTCTTTCAATAGAAAAATAACACAGAGCATGAGCAGAAAAGGTAACTGTTGGGATAATGCAGTAGCTGAAAGTTTTTTTAAAACAATAAAGTACGAATGGTTGAATAGATTTAAGTTTAGTTACTATGAGCAGCTATTTAATTCAATAACTGAGTATATACTATGGTGTAATACTAAAAGATTACATTCTAGTTTAGATTATAATTCACCGCTAGAAATGGAGGTAAGATTAAGAGCTATTAACAATAAAGCGGCCTGATAAAATTAGTCACAAATTTACTAGGTAGTCCAATACTCTCAAGAAAGTGAAAAAAAAATATTCAGATATATGGATCATCTAAAAGAATACTTAGAACTTTAATTGTTGCTTTAGTACATAATAATCCACACTAAAAAGGCAGTAGAAAGTTACATAAAGCTATAACTCCCTGTTTAATTCATATTAAACAGGGAGTTAAGAATTCTTTAATACTAATTTAAATATTACTCTATTATAACTTTTTTACTTATTATATTCTCTCCAATATTAAAGATAAAGAAATAGATTCCTGAAGTGAGTTCAGATTGTAGGTTTAGATTAAAATTTAATGCCCCCTTTTCTGTTTTAAGATTACTAATAGTTTTTACTAAAGTACCATCGAATTTATAAATCTTAATGGTGGTATCTGTATTAGTATTTACTTTAATATCCATTATACCTTTACTAGGATTAGGAAAAATTAAAACTTCATTTTCTATATCTCCCACTGTAAATCCTAAGATTGGACATTTTGTTTTTGCATTAAAACACTGATATTCTGAGAATAATGATACCTCTTCATTTTCACAAATAGCTCTAACTTTCCATGCAAAACAATCGTATTTAAAATTTGCGGGAAGGTGATATTCTGGATCTACTAACTTAATAGGTATTAATGAAATTGATTCTCCTTTAGGGCAACATTTAGGGCTGTTAGCCTCTATAAACAATTCATAACCAATAGCTCCAGGAACTGGATTCCAACGTAATTGTGTTGCATTGTTAAATACTGTACAATGTAAATTTGTTGGGGCGGTCATTTTGCATTCTGTTTCGCATTTATAAATAAAATCATATGTATATATACATTTATTCTTTTTAAAATCCAATATCGTTACAGTCACAGTGTATAATATATCTGTATAAACAAAGAACCCTGACATATTAATTGGTACCCCTGATGTGTTTCCTGGCCAAGATAAAACTACAGATTGAAAGTTAGTCACTGGAGTTCCATTTAATAATACAGAAGTATAAACAACTGGTACATCTGCATCACATGGATTACAATCTTCTTTGTTAGTAGTTTCTTTTTTATAAAAAGCATTAGTACTTTCTATATCTAATTGACTAACTATGTTATACTGTTCTTTAGTGTACTCTTTTTTATTGTTTATATCTTGTGGACATTCTATAAATTCTGTAGTAAGTACATCTGCACAACATTTTTTATAATACGTTAATGTATAAGTACAACCATTAGGATATGTTATAGTAAGTTCATACTCTTCTCCAGATACAGCTCCAAATAAAGCATCTGAAGTACCAAGTACAACTCCGTTTAAAGTCCATGAAAAAGAATATCCATCTAATAATAATAATGGATTACCAGCATCTAAAACACGTATTGGCCATTCGTCTAATTCACATACATTATAACTATCGCAAAAATCCCAATACGGCTCTATATATGGCTCATCATTACAGCAGTCCTGTTCTATATTTATAGTAATATTTGCACTGTAAGGATCTCCACAAGAATCTGTACCTGTAATGTTTGCTACAAAAGAAGTTAACGTAGAGTTATTTGGCAAACAAAATAACCCTTTAAGATCTGTAAGTACAAGGCTAGATGTATTATATACAGCATCCTGAATATTAGTAGCATTTATATTTATGCAATT
>JABSQI010000432.1 GCA_013215905.1 Legionellales bacterium
GAGCTGGATAAAGACAGAACGAAGGAAGCCTAAATTTGGCGTTACAGTATTGGTTTATTGTAGAATTTGGGGTAGATATATGGCTACCTATGAACAATTAGAAGATACTGGGTGGGGTAACTGGCGAGACTTTAAAGGTAATTTAGGCGTACTACCGCCTGTTTACTGGATGGAAATACCCGAAGTGCCGAGCGAATAATTTATTTGCTTTATTACGTGTTAGCCACTTTTTTAATTGTGTGCTAACACCAAACTAAAACGGCTTAAGCGAACGAAACGAGGTACGAGTTTTGCGGTTTAGTGGCTGTTATAAAAACTTTTAAAATGAATGGGTATTTAACACAAAAACAGGAGGTAGAATCTTTTTTATATGGTCAACTAGAATTGTATAAAATAGAGTTTTCGCAAACAAACGACAATAATTATCTAGAAGTAATGAATAACATAAATAAAACCATTAACATAATTAAAAGAATGGATAGCACCATAAGTAAACTATCAAAAAATAATATAGAAACAAATAATAGATAAGATGAAGGATTTACATAAAATTATTTACGAATATCCAACTAAAAGCGAATACGGATTTACACAAAAAGAAATAGAAGAGCTATTAAAAAAACTTCCTAAAATTAATATGGACAAATATAATAGTGCAATGATGGGAAATACCTGTATGTTAAATGAAAATAAAGAAATGATAAACTATCATTGTGATGTTTATACGGCAATTTCTTGCGGATTAGAAAATAGAGATATGAATTGGTTTGAGTTTGATTAATAAATATAAAGAAAATAAAAAGTGTACCAAAATGGTAACATTATCTAAGTTAAACGAATCTAAACAATTCTTTTACGTAAATAGGGTTATGTTTAGAATAACCAAAACTAAAACAAACGCAAACGGAACTTATACCTATACAATAAAAAACACCAGCATGAAGTATGGATTTAATCGATTTAAAGAAATAGGATCAACAACATTAGACAACATTATAAAAAAGCATAAAAAAGAAAATAAACATTTATTTTAATTAAAACTTTGTAATTACAAAAGTAAATACTAAGTTTGTTTATATATTATTAATTAGGATTATGAAAAAAGAAGTATTAAAAATAAACATAACTACGCATAAGGAAATAAAAGAAACATTTAGTTATTCTTTTGAGGACAATAACGGGGTTAGGGTAACGGTAGAGGGTATAAGATCCTATGATGATGTATTAAGAAGCATTAAGAAAAAGACAAAAACACTTAATAATTACGAATTAGAAATTATAAATTTATAACCATGTTAAAACCTCAAAAATTATCATTTGATAAAGATGGAACAAAAATAGTATTCTCTTATTTAGATGGTAAGGCAACTATAATCATGAAAAACGGAACAGGAAAACCCCATGTAATAGAGTTAAGCAAAACAGAATTATTAACTTTTAGGGGGTATTTAGACTATATAAAGGATGAGTAGCTTATGAGCTACATTAAGTAATAAAATGGTGGTTAATGTACCAAATATAATACAAGTAAAACGAACGACATGAAAGCAAGCAAAAAAGAAAACGAAGCAATAAAAGAATGTTACATGAGATTATATAAAGAATCTAAACCTAGTGCTAATTTTCAGGAACTAATTGATAATGCGAATAAAAACATCCATGGTGAAAAGATTATTAATTTTAGATCACATGAGATTGAGAAGGAAAAATTTGAATCAATTGTAAAAAACATTATAAAGGAATACAAAATAAAACCTAAGTACAGGGCTAAATTGTTTGAAAATACTATATGTTTGGGGTGTAGTCCCAAAATTATAGATATGAAATAATGAACGCTAACGCTCCGTGTAACAGGTCGTTTTAATGCCTGTTACATATTGTTAGCATTAGTACGGATTAAATAGAAATAACTTAATAAATA
>JABSQI010000433.1 GCA_013215905.1 Legionellales bacterium
GGTACAGACAAAGATAAAAAAGAGATAAAAAAAATATTTGAAAAGTTTTTATCTTCAATTTATGAAACCCCTCAGTTCAATGCAATGGTTAACAGATGGAAGGATTATAAAGAAGATATTATAAATACATTGAGCAAACTTACTCCGGAGAACATGAGGGTATTTATAGCACACAAAGGTATAAAATCAGAACAAATAGAGCCTTATTTTAAAGTACCTTATACTGTAGATGTGATTTCAGATTCTATGATTGACAGGTTAGCAAATATCGAGATAAATGATTATTTTAAACTGCGAGAAGAAAATCAATATATTGCAAAAAATATTTCTGCGAAATTTGAATTAGGAGAAAAAAATAGTAATCCTAAACTTATTATAGATGAGCCAGGCAAAAAGATTTGGTGTATGTCAGATCTATTATTTAGTAAACCTCAAATCAATCTTACAGTACTCCTAAATACTAAATATTTTAGTGATAATATTGAAAATAACTTACTATCAAAAATATATGTTGAGCTTTTAAATGAGCATTTATCATCAAAATATGCTAGCGCCATTGATGCTCTTAATATAATTAAAGTTTCAAGAAATAAAAGGGGGCTTATTGTTAACCTAAGAGGATATTCTTTAAAGATGCTTTCTAGGATAATATCAGATATAAATTTTGAAATCACAAAATTTATTCCATCTAGTCAGAGATTTGACGAAGTCAAAAATGATATGGTTAGAGAATATAATAATAATAAACTATCTTCTCCTGGGATATTTAGCTACCAACAATCTAAGGCTATACTAGAAAAAAACATATGGACAGACTTTGAAGAGGCTAAAGTAATTAATGCCATAAATTACACTAAGATTATTGCATTTATTAAAACAGCTTTTGACAAAATATCTTTAGATTCTTTTCTATATGGAGGTGTAGAATACTCTGATGTATCGAGTGGTTTCTCCAGTGCATTGTCCAAACATTTGAAATTATCTGAAGAGCAAGAAGATATTAAATACTCTGAGCAAGTTATAAATATTTATCCTGGTGATTATCATAAAGGGATGGAGACTAATAATCCTAATCATTCTGTAATGAATGTTTATTTAACAGATAATAGGGACTATACAACTATTGCTGAGTTACTTCTTCTTGATGGAATATTGCATTCTAAATATTATGATGAGTTACGTACACAAAAACAACTTGGTTATCTTGTACATTTATCAAGTTATAGTCTTGATTCTGTTATTATTGGGTTATGGAATTTATTAGAATCTCCAGGCAGTAATGAAGAAGAGGTTAATACAGCAATAAATAAATTTATGAATACCTCCGCTGTTAAAATTTTGCAGGATCTATCAAATAAAGATCTTGCAGTTTATAAAGATAGTTTAAGGGTTAAATTGTTAAAGAAGCCCAACAATAGAAATGAGGTTTTTAAAGATAAACTAAAAGAGATAATTACACATAGATATGAATTTGAAAGACGTGAAGCTATTGCAAAGAAAATCAATAATATAACAAAAGATGAACTTTTAAAACGCTATAATTCTTTAGTATTAGATTCACAAAATCGTAAATTACTTTCAGTTCATACTGTTAAATCAGTAGGAAATGCTTTTATAAATAGAGCTGATATAGATGATATGTCCTAAAATATTTAGATGATTTCTAGATCTTTTAAAATCATACATCTTTTAAATAGATCTTTTTTATAGTTAATTTTTAGTTTAGATTTGATGTTGTTCATGTGTGTTTCTACTGTTCGTCTTGAGATAGATAAAATTTTTGCTGTGTCCTTAGCAGCATTACCATGAAGATATAAATTTATACATTCTATTTCTCTATTAGTCAGTTTTATATTTAATAGATCTGTATCTAGTAGATTTAGATTTTTTAGAAAAAGATATCTTTTTAGATAATGA
>JABSQI010000434.1 GCA_013215905.1 Legionellales bacterium
ATATACATAGACAGTATACAGTATATTTAACAATTAAAAAATGAGGTGAAATATATTATAAGAATATGATTTAAGAATTACAAAAAATAGTTAATATAGTAATCAAGAATCAAATATTTTGGACATGATTTATAATTCTGTTAAATATTCTTTAGCCCATATCAATGATATAGAAACAAAATCAATAAATTTGCGTGGGAAATTTTGGGTTTTAATATACAGTTGAGCAATAACATTACTAGTATTTCTTTATCTATAAAAATTATTGATTATAATAACCAAATTTTCTTTTGGACTTAATTGTATAGTTTCTCCTGATGCAATTATATTATGAGCGCTGTATAAAATTTCTAATACAGGTTCATTAATAAAATAATTTTTGCATGATTTTAGTATATACGAACAAATATTATTGGAAGATAATTTATGGTTGTAGGAACATGCTATAAGATAAGGATGTATGTATTTAAGATGATCTTTGGAGGTAATTTCATATCCATCGTTTTCTTTATCTAGAATTATATTTGAATCTTGAAAACAAACTCTAATTTTGTCGTGTTGGCTTAATTGGGTTTAAAATTAGAAGAAATTTTGATTATATCAGTGAAAATAGGGGATAAGATATAACAAAAAAACTAATAGTTAATAGAGATTTTCTCATAATAAATATACTAGTTATAAACAGATTTATCTAACTTATATCCCTCAAAATGGTTATCAAAATTGAATATAATTTGTGATACCCAAACTATAAAAAGAGTGACAATCGAGATAACTATAATATTTTTCTTATCTTTTTTAGATAAATGAATCCCTTGAACTAGTGCCGCATTAATAAATAGACAGCTAAATCCCCAAGTTAATCCTCCTAATATATCAGTTAGCCAATGGGCTGAGAGTAATATTCTGCTTGTAGCCATTGTTAATACGAGAATGCCAAATATTATGAAGTTGGGTTTAGCCATTTTTTTTGGAGATAAAACAAAATACAGATAACCTAAAATTGCAATAATTAATGTCGTATGTGAACTTGGAAAAGATGTTGTTTCTCTTAATGCTATGCCAGGAGGTCTTGCTATATTAAATATATATTTCATAATATAAGTGCCTCCTCCGGCAATTGCTCCATTAATAAACCATAAGATAGAAAAATTTATGTTTTTAGAAATAATAAAATATAGTAGGATAGTTGAATATAGACTAACCATTACAATAGGTTCAGCAATTAAAGTATACATTACAATATACTCTTTCCACTTTTCTATATCAGCTCTTTGACATGCCACTAATACATTATTGTTCCAATGGGTTAATATTCCATTAGTGAGGACTTCATGACAAATGAAAATATAAAGACCTAGCATTATAAACCCCCAGATTAGTAGATCGGGAGTTTTGCTGCTATCACGTACTATAGGCAGATTAAACTTCATTAGAGATATTTTATGAGGTTTTTGCTTTTTCCATAAAGATAGAATTAAATTATCTATTCTGTGAATTATTTTGTGAATGAATAATTTGTATAGCCAGAACGAAAACAACAAGACAACAATAATAATAAAACCATAGTACAATACTATCTTGGTATCGAATCTGAAAGTTGAACCTGTAAAAGCAATAAATGCCCCAGGTAGCATATATGCAGGAGCCCAGATTATCCCGGAGGCAATATCAGTCAGTAAAAATGGCCTTAGTTTCATATTCATTGTTCCTGCAATTAGTGGAACAACAGGGCGTACAGGCCCTACGAATCTGGCAGTGAAAACGCTTTTTTTTCCATGGTCAATAAAAAAATTTTCTCCCTTTTTTATAATTTTGGGGAAATAATAAAATGGCCATTTAGAATGGATAGTGTCTTTATATATTCTCCCAATCATGAAGCTAAATAAATCACCTAATATGCCACCTAA
>JABSQI010000435.1 GCA_013215905.1 Legionellales bacterium
GCAATACAAGTGGCAGATTCTTTTAAAAAATATGCTAAAAAATTTAACAATATTAGTATTTTACCAATATATGGTGGGCAAAATTATCAGTCTCAATTGAAAGCATTAAAAAAAGGAGCTCAAGTCATTGTAGGAACTCCTGGTAGGTTAATTGATCATTTTAATAGGGGAACCATACACACAAATGTATTAAAAACAGTTGTATTAGATGAAGCAGATGAAATGTTAAATATGGGATTTATTAAAGATATAAAATGGATTTTAAATCAAATATCAAATAAACATCAGACCGCTTTATTTTCTGCAACCATGCCTGATATGATTAAAAAAATTTCTAAAACATTTTTAAAAAATCCAAAAAAAATCCAGATAAAACCTGAGGAAAATGTTGCAAATAATATTGAACAATATTTTATTAAACTCTCAAACAAGCAGAAACTAGAAACATTAAGCAATATTCTTGCTGTTGAGGATATTAAAGCTGCTATAATATTTGCACGTACAAAAAATTCTACTTCTGTAATTGCTAAAAAGCTTCAAACTATTGGATATTCTGTTGGCTCAATTAATGGTGACATAAAACAGTTTATGAGAAAAAAAATAGTAGATCAACTTAAAAACAGAGATTTAGATATTATTGTTGCGACCGATTTGGTTTCTCGTGGAATTGATGTTGCACATATTAGTCATGTTATCAATTTTGACATGCCTTTTGACAAAGAAAGTTATACACATCGGATTGGTAGAACAGGAAGAGCTGGGCGTAAAGGTAAAGCAATTTCTTTTGTTACTTCTAAAGAGGGTCGATTATTTAACAGCATTAAATCAGAAAAATATAATTCTATATCTCCATTTAAGCTTCCTTCTTCAAAAAAAATAGCGGATAGAAAACTAGGAGTAATATCACAGAAAATCTCAGATGCTATAAAAAATAGAAATAACTTAAAGCATTGCTATAAAATTATTGCAAGTATTGCAAAAAATAATAAATGTTCTACAGAAGATGTAGCAGCTGCAATAATATATCTTGAGCACCAAGATAGCCTAGATACAATTTACAACAAAGGATAATAACATAGGTGCTTTCCATATATAAAGAAAACAAGAAGCTCTTACATATATCTGTGTAGATTATACACACTAACTGCTAAATGCGAAGATATTGATAGTATCAGATAATATCATTGTATTCACTATGTAGATGTCTGTTTATATTAGTAGTATATCTATTATCCTTGCATTCGGATTGGCAATTTGAAAAATATTTAGTATTTTCAATTATCGTCTCATAAGACATTTTTTGTGAGTTATAAATTTTTGTCCATGTATTAATATCTACTATTTGAAAAAATATCTTATATTTTATAGAGCTTATCTTAGATAGTGATGATTTAAAATGAATTGAACACTTTAAACCAACTGGTATGTAACTATAAGAATATTTATTATATTTTGTTATTAACTCTAGATCTGGGATAGGAATTTCGGTATTTTCTATAACGTGGATCTGAACTCCTATAATAACATTTCCTAAAGAATAAAACCTTTTTTCATGAGATAACAATGAATTTTTTCCTGCTAATTTTAAATACTGTTCATCATACTCAATTATATCAATATCTTCGTTATTAAAATTATCTTCTGTAAGATATTCTGATGGTATTTCAATTTGGTATATTTCACAGCTATAAGATGATGAGAATAATAATATTAATAAAATTAATATTGTTGGTTTATTTATGCAAGGCTTATCATTGATCATTTTAAAAATATTTTACTTTTATATCTACATAAGAAAATTTTAAAAAAATTGATAATACTGATTTTATTTATGTATTAATTATATTTTCTAGTGTGTAAAGCCCCCATTTTTAGGACAGATCATAACTGGAATTTCATAGCTTAA
>JABSQI010000436.1 GCA_013215905.1 Legionellales bacterium
AATGAAAGGCAAATTTATTACTATAGAAGGTATTGAGGGTGTGGGTAAAAGTACAGTTTCAAAATTTATTCACAAATTTTTAACCCAAAATAATAAACAGGCTATATTAACCAGAGAGCCCGGTGGAACCCATCTTGCTGAGAAAATTAGAGATCTCCTTTTGCATAATGAAGAAGAAGAAGTCTACCCTGAAACAGAATTATTATTATTTTTTGCTGCTAGAAAACAACATTGTATGAATCTTATTATTCCTAATCTAGAAAAAGGCTGCTGGATTGTATGTGATCGTTTTAAGGATGCTAGTTTTGCATATCAAGGTGGAGGCAGAAATATTCCAATACCCTGGATTGAAAATTTAGTTGAATTTACCAACTCCCCAAGCCAGATCTGACATTTTTATTAGATGCTAACGGGGATGTTATTAGTACACGTCTTAATAGGAGAACAAGCAAAGATCGGATAGAGAAAGAAACACAAGATTTTTTTGAGCGTACTAAAGAAGTTTATCTTAAAATTGCAAAAAAAAATCCCGAACAATACTATGTTATTGATGCTAATCAATCTCTTGAAGAAGTTAAAAAAAGGGTTGAAGAGGTTCTGGAAAAATATCTATGATGGATACATTTAGCTGGCAAAATAGACAAAGAGAAATGATTGGGAATGCAATATCATCTAATTATATTCCTAATACTATTTTGCTATCAGGGGACAAAGGATGTGGCCTTGATGATTTTGCAATTTATATAGCAAAAATTATGTGCTGCAACAATAAGCAAGCTAATTTTGCTTGTAATAATTGTAAATCATGTAACTATTTCATTGAAGGTAATCATTCTGATTTGTTGTATATTGGTGGTAAAGATGAATTAATATCTATATCAGATATCAGAGAAATGATTGATAAAATATATTATTCACCAACGTATTCTAGTCATCGCTTTGTCATAATTGATGGTATTGAAAAATTGCATACGTCATCAATGAACGCACTATTAAAAACTTTGGAAGAACCAACTAAATATGTAATATTTATTCTAGTATCTTATCATAGAGCTTTGATTCCAGAAACTATTAAAAGTAGATCTAAAGAAATTTATTTTTCTCCTCCTACACCAATTGAGGTAAGAAAATTTCTTGTAGAAAAAGGGATCCCGGAAAATTCAGTTGATATGTATTCTTATATTGCTAAATATCGACCTTTACATGCAGTTTCTCTATATAAAGACGACATAATAAAAAAATATGAACATTTGACCGAGATAGTCTTAGATGCATCGATTAATAATAAACAAATACTAAAACAAGATTATATTAAAGAATATGATATTGCTGAATGGTTAAATTATTTGGAGTTAATTTTATCCGATGTCATAAGAATGAAGATGCATATGTTAGATAGCAAACAACGCAATAAAAAATATTTTGAAGATATCCAGTCAATGAAACAAATTGATACAGAAAGAATATTAAACACTCTAAGTAGAATCAATGAATTATATTTTTATAACCAGATATTAAATATTAAATCTAACAAACAGTTAATGATAGATGATATAATGATTAGACTGCTAAACAAGTAGAGTATAAAAAGAGTTCTGTATGCTAGTTGACAGCCATTGCCATTTAAATTGCCTTTTGAATAAATCTGATCAACTTGATGATTATATTCAAAGAGCACAAGAGAATAATATTAGTCATCTTTTATGTGTGTGTATAGATCTAGATGGAATATCTGAGATAATCAATATAATTGATAATTACTCTAATATACATGGGTCAATTGGCATTCACCCAAATTCTGAACCTGAGCAAGTGGAAAAATTTGATGAAATAGCTAATTATGTGGATGCTCATAAAATAATTGCTATTGGAGAAACTGGGTTAGATTATTATAGAACAA
>JABSQI010000437.1 GCA_013215905.1 Legionellales bacterium
ATTTTTCTATTATTATTGCTGTATTAATCTTTGGGGATTGGTTGATAATTTCTATAAGTTTTATTAGTGGTTGGTTATTAGGGTATTTCTTAATAGATGCAAAATGTTCAGGTTTTATAAATTCTTGTAAATTTGGATGTTGTATGAGTAAAGCGGTTAAAATTTCAATAGTTGAGAGCTTTTTAGTATGTTCTTTAAATGATACTTTGGAATTGTTTGTTTGAGTGGGTTCTTCTTTAAAAGATTTTAGCTCATCGATATTTACATGGACTAAGCTGCTTAGATGGTTATACATTAAATGCGCTCTAGCTTTTCCTGGAATATTATTGATAATAGGTATCGATTGCTTAATTAATTTACTTTTATGTGCTGCTTCAGATAGATTTAATTTATTAGTCATTATCTTAAATAATAATTGGTCGATAGGGATCGCAAGTTTTATTATATCTTTGAATTCGCCAATTCCTTTTTTGTTAATTATACTGTCAGGATCTTCTCCAGGAGGCAGAAATACAAATTTTATTTCCATTTCATCTTCTAGAAGAGGTAAGCAAGTTGACATTGCTTTTTCTGCTGCCTTTTTTCCAGCAAGATCTCCATCAAAGCAAAAAATAAAGTTTTTAGTATACCTGGTTATTAGATTTATATGTTCTTTTTTAATAGCTGTTCCTAAAATAGCAATTGTATTTTTTAGACCGTTCTGATGTAGGGCTATTACATCCAAATATCCTTCAACAATGATTAATTGTTCTAGGTTTTTATTGGATTGCAGCGCCTCATATAGACCATACAGTAATTTGCTTTTCTGAAAAATACTTGATTCAGAGGAATTTAGATACTTAGCATTCTCTGTATTTTGTAAAGTTCTTCCCCCAAATCCTACTAATTGTCCACGATAATTACGAATAGGAAATATTATTCTATCTCTAAAAAAATCAAATGGTTTTTTGCTAGGGTTAGCTTTTATTAATCCTGTTTTTTCTATATCTACTAAAGAGTATTTTTTTTGGGTTAGTGTATTTAATAAATTGTGCCATCCTTGTGGGGCATAGCCAATTTTAAAAAATTTTGCGGTAATTCCTGTTATATTTCTTCCTTTTAAATAATCTATAGCATGTTTGTTTTTGCGTAGATGTTCTTCATAATATAAGCATGCAGTTTTGGTAATGTCGTACAAATTATTAATGTTAGATGAGTTGTACGATTTTTTAGGAATATTCATTCCTAGTGTACTTGCTAATTTTTCTAATGCATCTAGAAATTCAATATTTTCATATTTCATCAAAAAAGTTATTGCATTTCCTGAGGCTTTACAGCCAAAGCAATAAAAAAATTGTTTTTGAGCACTAACAGTAAATGATGGTGTATTTTCTGCATGAAATGGGCAATTTGCAGAATAATTATTCCCTTGCTTTTTTAAGGGGATATAGTCTTCTATTAAATTTACAATATCTATTTTTGCAATAATATCGTCAATAAAATTTTGATCTATTGAGTGGTGGTTCATTGTGTGTCTCAAAACTAGAGTAAAGTAAACTATTTAGCTATTCAGGGATTCTTTAATTATAGAACTTACTTTAGCCATATCAGCTCTGCCAATTATTTGCGGTTTTATAGTTCCTAATACTTTCCCAATGTCTTTAGCGGATGTAGCTGAAACTTTGTTAATTGCTTCTTGAATTAGATTTTGTAACTCGCTATCTTCTATAGGAGGAGGCAAAAATTGTTGGATTATTTCTATTTCGTATTTTTCTTGGGCAATTAGATCTTTTCTATCTGCCTTTTTAAATTGTGTAATTGATTCATTTCTTTGTTTGATTAGTTTGGCAAATAATTTAGGGAGTACTAGATCATCTGCTTCCACTTTATTATCGATTTCAAATTTTTTAATTGACG
>JABSQI010000438.1 GCA_013215905.1 Legionellales bacterium
TTTATCAGAAATACGCGGAAAAAGGGGTTATTTTATGAAATTTTGGTCCCCGCGTTTAGGGTCATTTTTTATCTGCCATGGTCGCACATGACAGCACTTTTTGGGTCGAGTGCCCCCTCCCCGGGATAATATATATATGGATTTATCTAATGATTCTATAAGTGGAGTTGAATTAATTGATAGATATACTTTTAGAATTAAACTATCCGGAATATATCCACAATTTATTTACTGGCTTGCTATGAATTTTTTTAGTCCTATACCTTGGGAAGGAGATGTATTTTATGATAATGAGTATCTAAAGGACAGGAATTTAACTTTTGCTTGGTATCCAATAGGGACAGGACCATATATGCTGGTAGAAAATAATCCTAATGGTAGGATGATTCTATTAAAAAATCCTAATTTTCATGATGAGTTTTATCCTGAGTATGGTGAGTCAAATGATTATGAAAAAGGATTGCTAAAATATAAGAATATGAAATTACCATTTGTAGAACAAGTAGTATTTTCTTTGGAAAAGGAAACTGTGCCTAGATGGAATAAATTTCTGCAAGGATATTATGATTTTTCAAATATTTCATCTGATAGTTTTGATGAGGCAATCAAACTAGATATAGATGGAGAACCTCAATTAACAGATAAATTAATAACTAAAAAAATATTTTTGCAAACATCTATTGCGCCGACAATATTTTATATTGGATTTAATATGGATGATAAAATTATTGGGGGAGATAGAGAAAAATCTAGGAATTTACGTCAGGCCATATCTATAGCAATAGATTTTGAGGAATATATTACTATTTTCTTAAACGTCAGGGGGGTTCCAGCGACTAATCCTGTTCCTCAAAGTATATTGATGAGCGATAAAATTAGGAATGAATATATTTATGACTACGATGAAAAGACATCATCTAGAAAAAAACTAAAATATGCTATAGAGCTTATGGATATCGCAGGTTATAAAGATGGAATAGATCCTAAAACAGGCAAGCCACTAATGTTAAATTTTGATGCGCCAGTATCATCATCAGCTGATGATAAAGAAAAATTTAATTGGCTTCGAAAACAATTTAGAAAGCTTGGTATATCTTTAAATATTAGAGCCACCCATTACAATAGGTTTCAAGACAAGATAAGGGATGGGAATTTTCAAATGTTTATGTCAGGATGGCATGCAGATTATCCAGATCCAGAAAATTTTCTATTTCTATTTTATAGTAAAAATAGTAGAACAAAATATGGAGGAGAGAATTATTCAAATTATAGCAATGATAAATTTGATCTATTATTTGATGAAATGCAAAATACTCCTTCCATTACCACTCGTAATGCATTAGCAATAAAAATGATCAAAATACTGCAGTATGACAGTCCATGGGTATGGGGATTCTATCCAAGAACTTATACTTTGTCGCATGTCTGGAATAATAAAAGCAAACCAAGTGAGATTGCATATAATACCTTAAAATATAAAGATGTTGATATTAAACTCAGAAATAGTTTAAGAAAATTATGGAACGTGCCTAATTTTTTGCCTATATTAGTTGTTGTAATATTACTAATAATTTCCATATTACCAGTATTTATAACATATAGAAAAAGAAAATATAAACCAAAATATAGGAAATAACATGTTTAGATACGTATTTAGAAGAATTATATTGGCTTTTCCCGTTCTATTAGGAGTAAATATTATTACATTTATATTATTTTTTACTGTAAATACCCCAGATGATATGGCAAGAGCTCATCTAGGAGATAAAAACTTAACTAAAGAGACAATACAGAGATGGAAAAAATATCATGGTTATGATCTACCTCTTTTCTTTAATACACAGGAAAATGACCATGGTTATATAACAAACACATTATTTTTTTCAAAAATCTAT
>JABSQI010000439.1 GCA_013215905.1 Legionellales bacterium
AGCGCACATAGGGTTGAAAAAGGGGAGCCTGCTCTACCTCCTTTTGATGAGCCACAACAAAATAACTCCATAGGAATTACTATAGGATAATAAATAGTATTAGTAATTTGTATTTAATAATTTAGGATAATAATTATGGCAAATAGTGTAGATCAAATTCTTGAAAACGAAGAACTATTAAAAGTGTTTGACACTTTTACAGCATATTCTAGCGAACAAGAGCTTTATAATTATTCAAGGGGGATAGAAAATTTAGATAGAGAAGGAATTAGTGAAAATTTTTATTATATGATAAAAGGGATTCAAAATTTAATGTTAAGAGAAGGGTGTTATAGTTTTTCTGAACTGGCTGAACTTTCTGAATTAAAAAAAGATGGTGGTAAATTGAAAAATGAGTTAGATAGAGAAATTAAAAAGAATAAGGATTTTTATAAATCCCCAGAAAAGGCAATTTCTTATATCAACAGTTTAGATAGCAATTCTCAAAGTCAACTAAATGCTAGTGAATATGTTAAAACAGAATTAGAACTAGAACAATATTTTGATAAACTATCTAATAATTTTCAAAATAAAATGACTGTTATTGAAGGACAAAAAGAATATCTCAAAATGATCATGAAAATGATTAAAATGGGCTTGCCAGGAACGAGTCCTGATCCGTTATTTGACCCTCATAAAGAAGCAATTTTGGCTGTAAAGGAAGTTATAGATGAAAATATAAAACTTAATAAAGGTAAAGATCTTGATTATGATTCTGATCCTGAGATAATTCTATCCAGACTAAATTTGATTGGTAATAATCAAGGATTTAAAGCCGGATATAAAAATAAAAATACACATATAAATTTTGATCTTAATGATCCAAATAAATCAACAATGGAGTCACCAAAGGCAAAATGGGATAAGGCCTTTGAAGCTCTTTATTTTGGCTATTTGGAAAATTATGCGGATATAAGCAATAGTACAGTTAATCAAACTCAGAGTCAGCAAAGTGGAATACAAAGAATATTAACTAATCCTGAACATATAAATATAGTGGATGTGTTTGTAACATATTACGATAAATTTCAGTTTGAGACTGTATTGGAGAATTTAAAAAGTCCACCTGAATTATTTTTTCATAGACAAATAGATAATCGTGTCACAACAAGTATAAAGTCAATTAAGAATCTCATGAATAATCATAAATGCCATAGTTTTAAAGAAATAATTGATCTTTCAAATACAATTGATGATAATGGCGCATTAAAAAATACACTAAATACGCATATCAATGATTTGTATCAAGATGCATTTGATAATCCAAAGTATTATGCCAAACTAAAAGCATATACCGCAGTAGATTCAACTAAATATAAACAATTATCAAACTATATTCAAATACTTGTTAAAATGATTCAAAAAGATTTACCTCAATCTAATTCAACTGATGAAATGATTAATGTACATAAAGATTCTAAAGATGCATTTAAACAATTTATGGATTCACATCAAGATTTAAATTTGAATATGGATCCGAAAGTTCTGACTGATAAATATTTAGCTATATGCCAAAGAGAAGATCTAGGAAATCAACAATTTGATAATAGAGAAGATAATCTAGATGAAGTATTTGCTGGGTTAGTGGTCTATGAGGGCTTACCAGAGAATCAAAAGCAGTATTTAAAACGAAAATGTCAGGTACCTATCTCAAATGATATGTCACAAGTTAATTCACAATCATCAAACTTAGAGCAGGGAATTGGTGTCTCGCTAAATAGCGGCAATACATCAGATATAAAAGCTAAGTTCAAGGCATCTTTACAGAAACTGCAGACAAAATCTGAAATTAATAGTTTTACTGAACCAGCAATTAAAAATATAAAAAATAAAGATTATTATGAAACAACAGTAA
>JABSQI010000044.1 GCA_013215905.1 Legionellales bacterium
TCCTTTAATAGTTTCAACATCTTTTCCAAAAAAATAGTAATAACCACCAAATAGCTCAAATCTATCTATACCCGGAATATTACCCCCTGCCTCGATATCAAAACCAGCAAGTGCTTTTTCAACAGTTTTATTAGCACTAACATTAAGATTTGCTACTCTTGTATTCGGATTATAATTAACTCTATAGATATTATTTTCACCTAATTCATAGGCAATACCAAAAGGAACATAAATATTTGATCTGAATTCAATATCTTTAGATAAAGCTTCAACTCCAAATGTTGCTTGGCTGAGTAGATTATTGTTTTGAGTTTTACGTAAGTCATAAAAACCGTAACCACCTAATATCCAACGTGAGTTAACAAGTTTTCTAAATCCTAAACCAAAGTTCCCTTCAATATGCTTAGCAGTATCTTGCATTCCTATAAGTGACAAAAATAATACTGAATCCATTTTTTGAAATACTGGCAGAACGAAGCCTATCCGTCCTATATTTCGACTACCTCCCTTTTTTGAACTGTAACCTAATTTACCCGTTAATTCGATTCTTGGTTTAAAACCACTATCTTCAACTTTTGTTCTATCCGGTATATCTAATGTATCCGAAAATACCGGTAACATGTAAATCCCCAGAAAACAAACTAATAAATACTTATATTTTAAAAACTCTGATATCATATATATACGTGACATATAGTTCTTTAAAAGAACATAAATGCGCAAAAATAATTAATACTATATATATATAATACTATATGAACAAATAATAATCAATTAATCAGGAAATAAACAACCCAAGTTATTGATCACCATAAATAATATCTTAATAAAATTAGGAAAGGTTAATAAATCATCCAAAACTATAACTTATTGATAATTTTAATTACTTCGCTTGGCGCTTTTGAGTTATAGAGAAATACTGTAAAGCTCCTCTTTCTTAAAATGGATAAAGATATCAATATAATCTAAAACAATGACTTACTACACAACCTCAGTTACACGATATGATATCTAATGTAATTTTTGAGATATTAAACTATCTTCTATTTCTGAGTAAGCCCTCTTTAACAAATATATAGCTGTTATAATATTTTATACCCTTGGGAATTTTGCGTCTAATGTCGTAGCTTATTTGTACCAGACTTAATTTTTGCAAGGCCATCAAACATTTTTCAAAATGGTATTATATAGTTCTTCTTAGTAAAAGATAGTGGGTATTTTCCTAGTACTATATTATTCATATAGATGTAAGATAATAAACATTTATCCCCGACAATAGCAATAAGATCCCAATTATTTTCTGTATTATTTTCTTAATATTGTTTTTTAATATTACCGAAGATGAAATAGCAACAACTAAGAATAACCATATTACTGTCATAGAAATTATTAACAAACTCCAACATAATAATTCGTATATAGTAATATTATCTTCCATTATTATAATAAACATACTAGAAAAAAATATTAATACCGATGGATTCGTGACTGAAGTCACTAAACCCTCAATAAAATTTCTTTTTATTACATGTTGATGGAATTCATTCGAAGAGATACATACAGTAGTATGCTGCGCTTTAATAGTCGTATAACCTAAATAAATTAGATAAATTGAGCTCAGAGTCTTAAAAATCTTCAATGATATAAATTCTGTAAGAATAATCGATGTTAAACCAAAGATTATTAACAGTATATGTATCATATCCCCAAGAATTAATCCTATAGCAGTTGCTAAACCGTATTTCTTACTATTTGTTATACTATTTTTTAATAATAGTACCATACTTGGTCCAGGTATTATTAATCCTAATACATTAATACTTATAATACTTATTAATTTGTTATAATCCACAAAAAATCCATCATCTTAATAGAATGATTTATTATAATCTAAAATCAAAAAACTATATATTACAATTTATTTTAAATTATTAGATAATAGTTCGAGAAAATTTTTAGTCTAACTTAGAATTTAATTCACAATCAAGTACTTGCGTACTTAATACAAAGATTATCAAAGATACCAATAATAAGATGCTGGATAAATTAAAAATACTACCATCATAGGCATAACTACTAATAGCAGTGATTACAGCACATATTAAGTATCTCAACCACATTATTATAGATGACACTGTTCCTTTAATTTCTGGAAAAATATCCATTGAATATGCAAAAATAATTGGATAAATCAATGCAAATCCCACACAAAAAATACTAATACTTAAGCTTAATTGTGTACTATTTGTAGCAAAGCACATTGCCAAAGGTCCTATGAACTGTAAAATTAGAGCACTCAATAATGTGTTTTTGCTCCCTATAAAACATCTAATTTTATTAGCATTTATACTTACAATAACAAAACTAAAGACAACAATAGTAATATTTAAAATATAGTCAAATATATTTAGTTCAAAAATGTGCATATATATGAAAGGACTAATAGTAACAAAGACTATATAACTACTATATAGAAAACTAGGAATAATAGCCGCACACAAAAATTTTTTATGTGTTAATAGGGTATAATACTCAATTAAAATTTTCGATAAATTAATAGATCTTTTTTTTCTAATTGTTTCAGGTAGAAATACCGCAAGAAGTAACCACGAAACTAAACAAATAAAGGAAACAATTCCATAGTTACCACGCCAACCAATAATATTATTAATGAATCCACCTATCATTGGTGATATTGCCATTAGCGTAGTAAATATTGCATTCATTATTCCATATAATTTTGATGCCTCATTAATTTTGTATCGATCAGAGATTATAACTGATATTACAACAGCAGATGTAGCAGCACCCAAACCTTGGATAAATCTTGAAAATAATAGGGATTCAATTGATTGTGCTATGACACACCCCAAAGAACCGATAAACAAGATCCCATTTCCTATAAGCATAATTCTTCTTCTACCAAATATATCTGACAATGGTCCATACAACAAAGCCGAGACACAAAAACCAACTAAATTCATTGTGATTGTTAATCCAACTATATTTTCAGCAACCCCAAAATAAGACATAATACTTGGGAAGCTAGGAACTGATATCTCAAGCTCAATACAACTATTTATAAGTGCAAATATAAGTAAAAAAGGTAATATATTCATCTTTCTCCTTGTTAAGTTTTTAATATTGGGATAAAAATAAGCTGATGCTAGTAGTAGTTTTTATAAAATAAAATGATATGTATCTGATCTTAAAAATTATTATTAAAATTGAATTGTAAAATCAAGAGATAGCTATCAGAGCAGATAGCATATTTAGCATTATATAGATTTGTATATAATATCAAACAATTGTATTTTCAGTAAATATTTATGTTCTTTAATGAATAGGGCTTTAATTTAAACTTATCAAAAACACACAATAGTCTTGACAAAACAACTATTCAAGTTTCTTAACGCTTATATAAAAAATTGAAAATAAATATAATCATTGCTATGCTGTTGAATAGAGCTATTTCCTAGAATCTACACAACAGCAATACAAAAATATAAAATATTAATATCTATGAAAATAGTATATATTTTAATTCTAATAAATACGTTTTTCATTTAATATTATTAATAAATTATTATCCTCCACAACATGGATTTTCAGTCATCATTTTTTCTACACCGTCTTTTATAACAATATCCGTTTTGGGTGTAGAATTAGCAAATGCTAATGTAGGCATAGTAATAAATACTAAAAGTAGCGTGCATATCTTCTTCATTTGTTGCTCCTTAATGTTTGTTTAATTTTATAATTTTATTATAACAACTTTACATGCTAACTGGGATATAATTCCCCACTTATGTTCTATATGCAGACAGTTTGATTTTTTTTAACTCGGCGTATCTCATTTTATATATTTATAAATTCATTATGAAAATAAGCCTCTAACAAAATCTTACCTAGCTAATTTAGATTTAATTATTTCTATATTTTCTTGGTGTTTTATAAGAATGCTTGCTGCTTTAATTTGTTTTGCTACTTTTTCAGCAATATTCAAAGCTTCAATATATTTTTGTTTAGCTGCATTATTATAACCATTCATTTCATAAGCCTGTCCTAGCAAATAGTTATAACGAGCCAACAAATGATAGTCATTGCCAAAAATATTTTTAGCAAGATCTAAGGCTTTTTTATAATAACTAATAGATAATTTTATATTTTCCCTGCTTAGGTTAGGCCAATTCAATGCTGGACTATAATCAGCAAGCATTACTTTATTTAATCTACATCCATAGTATTTATCTAACAGCTTGTAAGCTTTTTCAATATACTCTAATGCTTCACTATAATTCCCATAAGACTCCTCTATTAATCCTAATGTATATATGGAACTAGCAGAAGAAATATGTTCAAATGATTTGTAGTAAGATTGATTTATAGATAAATTTCTTTTTAATAATTCTCTAGCATTAGCGTAGTCCCCAATACTAAAATCTATTAGAGATAACCCTTGCAGAGCAAATGCTGCTGAAATATGTTTGATGTTTCGATAGTGTCCTTGGCTTATTTTCAATGACTTTTGAAATAGTTTTTTTGCTTTCTTGAAATTCCCTAAGCTCCATTCTACTACTCCTAAATTCTGCAAAGGATACATAATTATAAAATCATTGTTAGAATTTGTTTCTTTTTTTATTTTTATAATTCTTTCAAATATTTCTCTAGCATTTAAATAATGTCCTTCATATATCTCTATAATACCAATGCCATTTAGAATATTAACTATTTCTATATGGTCTGGGGTTCCATAATATCTATCTTTAATAGCTAGAGCCTGCTGAAATAATCTTCTTGCTTCTTCATAATACCCAAAATTCCATTCCACCATACCTAACCCCCATAAGATATCAGTCATCTTAATATGGTTAGTAGTTCCGTAATAGGATTTTCCTATATCCATAGAATTTTGGTAAAACATTTTTGCTTGATTATAATTGCCAAGTCTTAGCTCAGCCATAGCCATATTATTTAATGTTTTAGATAAATTGATATTTTTAGTATTTTTATAATATGCCTTTTGGATATTTAATACTTCTTGAAAATATTTTTTAGCTTTCTCATACGCAGCTAAATTTAACTCTAATTTTCCAAGTTTATTTAGACTATCAGTTAATTTTATATAGTCTTGTTTTTTATAATTACTCTGCTGTATTCGCAAGGAATTTTCTAAAAATTCACGCGCTAATTCATAACGTCCAAAATGCTCTGCAGCAACCCCATATTTATCTAATAAATCAGCAGTGCTCAAAGACTTATCCATATATTGAGATAATTTATCAATATGGAATAACCATTCTCTAGCATTATCCCAAGTGTCTTTATCTTCTATATTGAATTTATCTACAACTGCTTTAGCTAGATTAGCTGCTTTATCAATCCATTGCTTTTGTTTATAAATCTTTAATCTAACAACTTCCTGTAATAAACCATGTATTTTAAATGATGTCATATCATCATTTAGAGTAATCAATGAATGTTCTTTTAATTCTTTTATAGCATCTCCTCTTGCCTCTAGGGTTAAGCTATTATAAAAATCTAATTTTATCTTCTCAGGATTAAGATATGACGCTAGAAAAAGCATTTCCTTTGCATGAGAGCTAAGCTTTGTAAGTGATATATCTAAAATACTCCATAATGTATTTTTATAATCATCAACATCTATTGGGATAATATTCAAATATTTGTGCTGTTTCTTGGCATACAATTCTAAATAATCTTTAATATTGGAGTGTTGCCTGATATATCCAACTGCTTGACCTAATGCTAGGGGATAATTATTTAGTGTTTGTATTAACTCCTCTACATGTTTATCTTTCTCATGTGGTAAATGTTGTTTAACAAACCTCTTAGCTTCTTTATGATTAAATACATCTAATATTAGAGAATATCCCGTCCAGTTTTGAGCCCTTGAGCTAATTAGTATATGTGTTCTTATATTTACTGGGAGCTGTCTTTTTATTTGGGAAATATATGAATAGATATCACTTTGTTTGGGAACATCATCTAAGACAAATAATATACTTTTAAGCGCCTGTTTAGTTACTAATTGCTGATGAATTAATGTACTAAGAGAAAGTAAATTTAGATTTTTAGTGTCTATGTTAAATTTATCTGCAATAGCACTATATGATGAAACAATACTGTTGTAGTCATGAGCATTAATCCATATTACGCCCTCATATTCTTTTTTTTCTAAGGATTCATAAGCATATTCTGCTAATAGCTGAGTTTTCCCTATCCCACCACTACCAACAGCAGCTTGGGTAATAACTCCTATTTTATGTTTATTTAAATTCTGCCTTATTTTTTGTAGAGCATCTTCTCTACCAACAAAGTTAATATTCCTTGATGGGAGGTTATAAGCCAAGATTGGTTTATTTGCTGGTATTGTTGGGCTTGGAGCATTTGAAAACCATGTAAATTGACCATCCTTAATTTGAATATAATTATACCAACCAAATAGTAGCATTAGTAAACCAGCAGTGATAAATATCCCTTTTTGTGATGATTGTATAGGGGATATTTTTTTACTAACTTTGTTTCCAACTACTACCTCATCTACATCAATAGGCTCAATATCTTTTTCTATCTCATCGATAGATGCTAAGAAATCTGTCTCTTTATTCAAATCATTAATGCTTGGGTAATTCCTAATTAGATATTTAATCAAAAAATGATATAGCTCTTTTTTGCTATTTTGGTCATAAAATAATATGTTCTCGTTATCTGATTTATTATCATCTAAACAGATGTACATTATGTTATTTTTGACAATACCAATATGCTTTTGAAAATGCTCTATTTCTTTCATGTGCTTGACTATTAATAAGCCAAATTTTCTGGTATTTAATCCTGAGCTACTATCTAATAAATTCTGTAGGCTTTTTTCTTCATCTAACTTGATATTTAAAAGACCAATGGAGTCAAGAATTGGAGAAATCCCTATTTCTTCATTTAGTTCTGGACTTACATTATAAATACACCTTACATTTAATATTGATAATCGATGTCCTATTAATGTAGCAGCCCTTTGATACTTATAATCTATATACCTTTTATTAAAATAGTGCTTTAATTTATTGATCTGCTTATAACTATCTATAAATGATAATATCTCTTGCTTGCTCTTTACTTGGATTTTTCTCTTGATATTATCTATGTGGGTATTGATGGTTTTTGGGGATGAACCTAAGATTGAACCTATTACCTTTGATTGAGTAACACGACAGGATAGGCAGCTAAGTACCTTAAACTCTGCTTCGGTGAAATTTATTTCATTTATTAGATGGCCTTTCATCAATTCCCTGTAATTATCCTTGGCTTTTCAATTACTTAACAAAAAGTAACTAGCGCGCTCATATATTACATAAGTTTTGTAATAATTTAGCTTTCTAAACTACCCTAATATAACAAATTTATAGGAATAAGTAATTACTTAATCTTAGGGACTAGGTCAACTTTTTATACATTAGTTAACACTTTAACTTGTAATATATTCGCTTGCTAATAGCACACAGTAAAAATTGTGTCCATTGGGTAAAATAATATGCGCTTATGTTTTTCTGAATATGGGTGCATATTATATTTTTAGCTCTAGCATAATAGGTGAAAAATTATACACAGCAATTACTTTCTAAAGAATCTTTATTTGCTCTATTTAAAGATCTTATAATTCTCAGGAATTAGATATATCTAATTCGGTTGAATTTTATTTACTTATCATCATCATTAATAAATATCTCCCTGAAACGAATAGTGAACTCAGTCGACTATTTTTTTCTTCTTAGCAGATCTAGCCCTTTCCCTCAATTGAATATCTATATATTTATCTGTAATTGCACTAGAGCTATGCCCAGCATCATCCCTAACATGCTCTCTAGGCCTGCGTTTAACATCATCAGATATACCTGTATGTCTTAACCAATGTACAGTGGCAACTCTCAATGCTTCTGCTTCATTAGGATCAGTTTTGGCTATTTCTTCCGCAGCTAAATCAAAATATTCTTGCACTAGTTTTCTGATAGGACGCGTACTTACCAATGATATATTATTATTTCTAGAATGCCCAACTAGTGGAGTTCTCTCATTCGGCAAAGGATACAATGATAAATTTAGATATCTCTTACGGTAATGTTTTAAAGCTCTTAGCATATCATCACTAACAGCAATTAGACGAGCTTTATTACCCTTCCCAACAGTTTTAAACCACCAATTTTCATCACTGTCTTTACTAAAGTCTCCCATAGTTGGGGTCCAAGAATCTTTTGATACTAATTCAGATATACGCAAATACATACCATATAAACAAGACAAAATGAAAACAGCTCTCTCATGGGATATATCTATTTCAGCTTTTTTCTTAGCTATATTAATTACCGTTTTCCATTGATGCTCTGAAAGTCTTCGTATTACTGAAGATTTTAATTCCTTACGGATAAATTTACTTTTCTGTCTAATAAGACCAACAGGATTTGCAGAAATTTCTTCTTCTTGTAATAAAAAACTATAAAAACTACTCAAGATACCAAACATGATCTTTAATGTATAAGGAGATAACCTATAATTATTCTTTTTTGGTTCAATTCCCATTTGACGATCTCTTTTACTAATATTCACAGTAAATGGACGCCATTCAGTATTTGGAACTTTCTTATCATTAATTAATTTAAAACGCGCTACATTTTTTAAACCAATCCAACGTTTATTTGGCTTAAGACAAAACTCAACAAAAGCCTCAATATCTTCGCGTTTATGCAATAAAATAGATTGTTTTCTTATAAACCAGCTCCATTGCAACAATCGCTCCAACTCACGACGATAACTAACAAATGTATCTCTACTCCCTCGATAACTATATAAAAAATTTAAAGACAGCTGATAGTCTTTGGCAGCAAACTGGGGCACCACAATATCACAATTAGAAAAACAATATCTAAGCCATTTACTAATATGTTCTTTAGGTTTATCATGAGAATAACAAGATTTATATTGTTCAATGACTTCATCAATTGTGTCAAATACTGGAACTGGTACATAATGTTTACTTAACATCACAAAACCTTATTAAATATTAGAAATAAGCCACCCCTTGCTGTGAAGGAGTATATCTCTTTGAAAATTTACAAATAACATTAGATAAATATTTATAAAAACTATAAGAAATTTATTGACCTTAGTAGAAGTATAGGTAATAACATCACCTATATTTAGTCCCTCCAAAATCCCTCTTAGATAACTACCTAAAAGTACTGCTCCCCCTGTAAATAGTATATTATTCATATTCTCATGCTAAATATTCTATATTTTAAATAATTTAATAAAATAAGCAGGCAACCTATATTTATTGCGAAATTATACTAGAATACTAATTAATTATCTAGCAACTTAGCAAATTGAAGGATATTTCCGTATTTGCTTAACATTT
>JABSQI010000440.1 GCA_013215905.1 Legionellales bacterium
TTTGCATTCCAAATAAATCTGACTTATTCCATTTCATTAAAGCCCTATAATTTTTTGTAACTAATAATTTAGGTAAGTTTTTATTTGGTAAATTAACTATTTCAACTATTTCGTTATCATTTATTAACCATTCACCTAATACTGGTTCTAAATTTCTTTTAATTGTAGATAATTTGAACCTGCCTTTATGTAAGGATTGATCACCGTTTCTAATATTAACAAGCTGTCCTATTGGTATATTTTTTTCATATCCATTAGATGAAAGAAATAAAGCAATTGACGACATGATATCTGGGACAGAGTTTATAAGATCTATGGTGTTTCCTTTTTTATAACTAATTGCATATGCAGAAATATTCGAAGGTAAAAATTGAACTTGTCCTATTGCTCCTGCCCAAGAGCTTGGTTGAGGCCTAATGATATTTCCTTTAGAAATTAGTTTCAAAAGAGCTATAGCTTCTTTATGAAATAATTTTCTTCTTCCATCATATGCTAAAGTTAAAATAGAGTCCAAAGCTTCATAATTACAATGTGCGTAACCAAATTTAAATTCTGTTCCCCAAATTGCTAAAAGAGTTTCTTTATCAACATCTAATTTATTCTCAACAAAAAGTATGTCTTTGTTATATTTATTAAGCATAAATTTTCCAAGACTAAATCTTGTAGATGATGGACTATGCTCAGGAACCTGCATCCATTCATTTATCATATCTTGGCTTACCAGCTTTAAATTGTTAGCCTGATTACGATCCTTATATAATACTCTTGGATTAAAAAGGACATTTTTAAATTCTTTTTTTACAGTCTTTTCGTCTATCCCTGCCTGAATAGCAACCTTACTAAATTCACGAAGCCAAGCTCTAAATTTATCTTCATTAAACAATTTACCCCTGTCACTTTCAATAAAAATAAAAGCTTCCTCAAACGCTGCAAATAATTTATCACAATACTTTAGAAATCTTTTATCATTAACATATTTAGAAATTTTTTCAGACCATCCTGACAATTTTTCAGTAGATATACCAAAATAATCCAGCTTATTTTTAGCCAATTCCTGAATAAATCTTAAGGGCCCTACAGTAAAATATTTATTCAAAATATTATACCACCGCTGTATCTCTTGCTCGGATACTTTGGAGTTATTAATACTAGTTAATAAGGTTAAGTCATTAATTTTATAATTTTTATATTTCTTAAATAGAATTTCATCCTCAACTAATTTCAAAAATGTAGCTTGATCACTCGGTTTAATATCATCTAGATAATTATATATCCCATAAACAACCGCGAATCTTTCTCTAAACATGTCAATAAATGAATGATTACGCATACCAGCTACAAAGCCTTTTGCTAATGACATATTTTGATAATCATTATCCCAAAAATGTGTTTCTTCTCTACGTAATGTTCCTAAATATCTAATATCTGGAAATAAAGCCCCTATTAAATACATTTTCTTATTCTGAGCTTGAGAGTCTTGTAAATATTTTTTAGGGTATACGGTCTTTAGATATAAGTCTGCAAATACAATATGACTTAGTGGCCCTGCAGCAAATGAGTTAAAACTAATTATTAATATTACAATTAAAGTTATTCTTCTCATTAATAAGCATTTAAAAAAATTCATCTCCTAAAACAAATTAGGAATAAAAGTAGTTTCTGATTATAATTACTAATAATTTTGGCGGAGAGAGAGGGATGCAGGTAATTGCGTAGCCGCAATTAGCGAACCGCTCGCGAGGGTTCGAATCTTTATCACAATAAGAAAAACAACCAGGAATAACCTGGTTGCTCTTCTCTTGGCGGAGAGAGAGGGATTCGAACCCTCGCTGGAGCTTTCGCCCCACTAACGATTTAGCAAACCGTCCCCTTCAGCCACTTGGGTACCTCTC
>JABSQI010000441.1 GCA_013215905.1 Legionellales bacterium
GCTAATATATTTAAGTTTGTTCTGTTAAATTTATCTAAAGAAAGTAAAAAATCTATAATTTTTTCTTGTGGATTTACACCAAATTCAACTTGTGTTAATCCAAAAGATATTTTTTTTTTGTAAAATTCTGTTATTTCTTTTTCAGTTAGTTGCATTATGATTTATTTTTTAAACGTTCTTTAATACGGTCTAATTTCATTTTAGAAACTTTATCTAAATATTCATCAAATTGCTTTAACTCTTTTAAGACTTTCGCTTGTGTGTTATTTAATTCAATAAGCATTTTTTTATCAAGTTTCAATTCTTCTATTTGAGTTTCTAAAATTTTAACTTTATTATTTAGTCTATCAATCTTTCTTACAATAGTCGTAAACAACTCGTAATCTAATTCATTAGACTTTTTAATATGCTGTTCAATATCTTGTGAATAGATATTTAAAGATAATAAAGTAAATGTAATAAAAAGTATTTTTTTCATAATTTAATATATACTATATCTGTTATTTATATTCGTTTCAATACCTTCTCTATTACTACTTTGGTCGCTGTCGTAGATTATTAATTCAGACAAATACCCGTCATTTTCCGCTATCGTACCAGATAAGTAACCTATTTTTAATATTTCTGAACCCTCTGTATTTACTATATTTGTACCTGTTCCATTAACCAAAACGCCATTAACAGATAAATCAAAATCTTGTGTTTGTGTTCCGTTAAATACAGATGAAAACAGCTTTTGAATATTATCCGAAATGTCATTACCTTCAAATCCAAACCCTTGTATTTCTACTCTACCATTACCACTAGAATTTGAAGACCTGTAACGTAAAGCAGTAAAAGAAGTAATTGAAGAAGTACCAGCGACTACAAAACCATTTACATTAGTACTTACTACTGAAAATAAAGATTTAGCATTTGAACCATCTATACCTAAATCTGAAACTAACCCTATTGATAAACTATTTTGATTTGTATTATTAAAAAATACACTAGGTTTACCATTTTCTAAAACAACACTACCATTACTTACTATCTGCGGTTGATTAGCGTTGGTTGTTTGGGTAGCGTTGTTAGTATTACCACTTTGGTCGTACCATGTAGTTACAAAAGCATCTGTACCACTTGCGAAACTTTCTAAACTAGCGATATCTAAAGTGTCACCAACAAAACCTATATCAGTTTCAGAACCATCACTAGAACGTCTTACACGTATTGCTGAACCTTTATATTTAGAATTTATTTTATCTAAACTATAACCTACACTAGCACCACTAAATTTATCTAATAAGCCTTCAGCTTGTTTTATCAGTTTTAGAAACTTTTTCATTCTTTAACTTTTCTATTTTACTTAGATGTAATTTCAACACCTTTTCTATTTTAGCTTTATGCTTCATTACCCGATAACGCTGTTTAATTGTGCGAAAATTAATGCTTCAGTAGCATAAGCAGAACCGCCGAATTGAAATTCAGTAAATAATATCGTTTCGCTTGTACCACTTACACCTAATTTGCCTTGGTCAGTAATGATAACCGCTTCGTCCGTGAACTCTAAACTACACCATGAAGCGTTAAAATATTTCTTTTTAACACCGTCGTCTATTACTAAAAAATTACCTTCTACTGTTGTATTTTTCATTTTATATATGTTTTAATCTAAATCTAAATATTTACCTAATGGTGTTCCACCGTCATCAGGTAGCCACCATCCACTTATTGTTTGTGTATCTTGTGGGTCAATGTCATAATCATTTATTTGTGAATTGTCATACTCTGGCAAATTCTTATCGCATAAATAACGTTCCATGCGTTCTATTTGTATATCAACTTTACTTCTATACGACTTCTCTACATACTGCACATTAGATAAATCCGCACCGCTGTTATCGTCTG
>JABSQI010000442.1 GCA_013215905.1 Legionellales bacterium
CAAATACTTTTTTTACATCTTTAAAAGATTCACAAAGAAAATAATTTTCTCGAATAGCTTTATTAGCCACTAACCAAATATCTTCTACAGGATTCTGTACGGGAGCATGAGGATCAAATAAAACACAAGTAACTTGCCATTTTTCTTGGGTAAGTCCACTATTAATTTCTTCAAGATATTCTTTCATTTTGTCATATTGATGATAAGAAGCCCCATCCCAAATTAGGGCAAGTCTTTGGTTAGGTCGTCGTTTTTGGAGATATTTAACAAACTCGACTGTATGTTGTGAATCAGCTTTTTTATAAGGTTTAACCAAAAATTCTTTGGTTCCATAATCCAAAGCTCCATAATAGGTTTGCTTGGAACGTTGATTCGTCATTGGAATTTCTACTCTCTCATCAGTTTTTCCCCAAACATAACCACATAAATTATCCCATAATAAATGGCATTCATCTATCATAAATACGCTCAATTTTCCCAAGCTAATTTCTTTTTCCCAGTTCAGAATAAGCCGAGTAATTTCCTTCTTTTTCTTAGCCACGAGTTCTGGGTCTTTCTTGGGATTCTTTTTCTGGCTTTTTTTCCAACTTATCCCTGCTTCTTTAAATAAATTATAGTAACTTCGTTTCGCTTTAAATTCTATTTGAAAATTGATTTTTATATAACTTTGAAGTTCTCTGAGATTCCAATGATTCTTACTTTTCAACCAGTTAATCACTGTTGATTTTTGCTCAGGATTCAAAAAAGGAATTCCTCCTTGATAACCGAGCCTTAAAGCTTTTATTCCTGATGAAAGAAAAGCTTGTTTCCACTTAGTAATAAACCCCAATGATACCCCGACTATTTTTTGAATTTCCTCATAAAGATAATTCTCTCCAGAAAGTTTAACAACTAAGGCTCTTTTTAATTCTCTTGAGTCGGATCTTTGTTTGATGAAATCGTTTAATTCATCTATTTGATTGGGGTTGAGAGACTTTTTGAACATTATCAAGGAATTATAGGTAACTATTTTAAATAGTCTACCATACTGAGTCGGGAAGACTATTCCTGAAACTCTTATGAACCCTTGATTCCCATCAACTTTTTGTTTTTAAAATAGCATTAATTTTCACGAAAATAGTTGCTTTCAATCTTATGCAATCGCAGACTAATTAGTTCCAAATATCCCCCAAAAAGTTCTCTCTCCCACTAGATTATACCATGATTAATCATGATATTCTTCTAATATTTATTAATAAGTTAACTTATTTTTTAATTTTAAATTCATAAATATATCTTTGTTTATACTCATTAATTTTGTGCCAATTTAATCTTATCAATTCTTCAGTTATCCCAGAACAAAAGTCCCAGGCTAAAATCCAACTCTGTCCATAGAGTCCTACCCAGAAGTCGCTATGTCTTCTAACGTATTTTTTGGGTTCGGTTAGCCTAGAAATATATTTTTGATAGCCTTTATTCTTGATTGACTTACCTTTTAAAGCTGAGGCTGTGTAAGCGATCGCTATTAATAAAATTAGGTTAGTAAGCCTATGGGTATTCGCTTTGCTCCCTTCAAGGTTATAGCCACCACTTTTATAATCTCGGAACATAGCTTCAATTCCACCTCTCATTTTATAATATTTTATAACTTCTGATGCGTCATCTAAATAAACTATTTGTACTGTTTTTTTAGAGAGCGAAATTGATTTTGAAAAGTGATCGCTAATCTCTAAACCCCTCACGGTGAGTCTTTTCCAACCCTTGTCACCCCGTCAAGCCTAAAACTTATCTTCTTATCGGTAAGCTTATCGTTTTTCACAAATCAAATCCGATTGCTATATTGACAATAAACTGAACAAAAGAAGCTGTAACAGGAGTAAAACTAAACTGTTCAGGAACCTCAGGCTC
>JABSQI010000443.1 GCA_013215905.1 Legionellales bacterium
TGTGTGAAAAGGAGCTCATAGAAAGAGTAATACGATAGAAACAGAGTAAAGCAAAAATAGTACTTCCATATGTCCGGTTTTTTGGGACCCAGTAGAGAGAAAAACAGTATTACGTCAATATTTCTTTACCCAAGACATAACTAATTCAATTTCTAGCTCTATGAAGATATTGCATAGTGAAATTCCTGAAATTATGAATAGTTTTACTTCTTTATCTCAAGCAGCAAAGAAAGAGGGTGCTTTGGATAAGAAAACTAAAGAATTAATAGCTTTATCACTTGGTGTTGCTGCAAGATGTGATGGTTGTATAGGGTTCCATACCCAAGCACTTTATGAGTTAGGAGCTACCAAAAAAGAAATTGTTGAAGCTCTGGGAATGGCTATTTATATGGGAGGAGGGCCATCATTAATGTATGCAGCTGATGCAGTTAGAGCATTTGAAGAAGCATCTGACAATGTTTAATAAAATTAGATAGAGCTCGAATAGTTGTTTTTTAGTATTACCTAGTTGTTCTTTTTTTTAATTCAAATAAACAATTTTATATAAATACATCTAATAACTCATATAATTGTATAAAGTGAGTAAAATTAATGATAATATGAGATAATTAAATTTTACTGATAGTTTTGCATATATCCTATAAATTACTATACGATATAATCCATTTTTTTATTTTGTAGAGGTTGGAATTGAAAAAATTATTTTTTTTATCTTTGGCACTACTAATAAACATTAGTTGTTTTGCTGGGAGTGGCAGAATAAATGTTACTAATGAGACAAGTTCTATTATACCAAAGGTTACCGTTAACATATATGGGGAGCAAGGACTCATAGCTTCTAGTATTTTTCAAAATGTTAAAATCGTGAAGGACGAAATAAAAGATACCTATAGCGCAGATACTCCAAAATTATTAGATATAAAATTCAGTGATATAAAATATGTTGAAATTATTTTGGAGGATGATACTTTGGAAAAAGAAAAATTTCCTATACTCTTGCAATATTTTAAACGCAATTCCGATCTTCAAGCACATATTCCAAATCAAATAATACAGAAAATAATACAGATCTCAACTTATGAGCAGCAAATAATTGAGAATATAAAATATCAAAGATTTAATTTTGGTTTATTTAGTAATGGAGATACATGTACTCTGTCTATATCTATTACTAACCATAATATATTTGCAAATTTCACCGAAATAAGACCAAAATAATTAAATTAAAAGGTCTAAAGCTATTGTATTTACGCTACTATATATTTTTAAATTAAAAAACAAGGTAAATTACATTAGTATAATATAACTAATAATCTAATTTATCAAAATTAAATATTTCAACTGATAATGGAGTTGCAGTCAAAATATAATCCACAGGTATTTCTCCATAGTAATGAGCAAATAACTCTCCTTTTGAATTTGCTTCCCATTTTATACTAGATTTAATTTTAGAATATTGGATTTGTAATAAATATCCGTCAGACATTCCTGGAAAATATTTATTAGCTATTCTTTTGGCTTGTTTTGCAGTGCTTAGATGAATAAATCCATCTTTTATATCAAGCGGACTACCAGTTAATACAGATTTATTGTTAATCCATTCTTCTGCTGTTAATATTTTATATAGATATTTTGGTTGTTCTTCATTTGATTTCATTTGGGAAAAGTATAGCATTCCCAAAATAGTAAAGGCAAGCATGACTGTATACAGAAAATATTTATTTATTACCATTGAATAATATCCTTAATGTTGAGATATTTAACTATATTATTGTTTCAAGTTTAGAACCCTACATCAAAATTTCTTAGTTGTCTATAATTTGATATTAAAAAAAATCCTGAATTAAAAATTATCAACTTACAGTTGTTAAAGTAATGCATGCGATC
>JABSQI010000444.1 GCA_013215905.1 Legionellales bacterium
TACACAACTATTTTTGGGAATCATGTGACCTAGCCTATGGACTTTGGTCCAATATCACACATGTGCAGCTGGAATTTAGCACGCGCAGTAGAAAATGCTAAATATCTTCAAACATAAGAGACTATTTTTGGAAATCGTGTGAACTAGCCAATGGACACTATTCTTGTGCAATATCACACATGCGCTGCTAAAATTTGGCACATGTGCAGTAGAAAATATTAAATATCTTCGAAAATAAGAGACTTTGGATTTCCTTGACCTAGACAACTATTGTTGAAAATCCTGTGACCTAGCCAATGGACAGTATGTGCAGCTAAAATTTGGCGCATGTGCAATAGAAGTATTAAATATCTTTGAAAATAGGAGACTTGTGACTTACATGATCTAGACAACTACTATTGGAAATCATCTTTCTCTATTCGACCTTTCCATGAGGGCTATCAGAAGCCATATTCAGTGCCTACTGAAGCTAGTACGGTGGTGTTATGTTATACATTATAGAGATGGTATTAACTATAAACTGAGATCTGACCTTGAAATAGATGCACCAATGCATTTGATAACTTTTACCATACTCTTAATAGGATATTTGATAAGCATATGCCACTTCGCAAGATTACCAAAAAGGAATATAAACAAAGATTCAAACCGTGGATAACAAATGAAATTCTATCAAAAATGAATCAAAGAGATAAGCTGTTTAAGGTCTATATAAAGCTATATAAGATTCTTTAAATCATGAAAGGAAAGAAGATATCCATTTTAAATACAAACGACTCTGTAATGATATTACAGAAATGGTAAAGAACAGCACAAAAAATTCTACAAAAAATATTTTAAAGATAATAACAAGAATCTAAGGAAAATATGGCAAGAAATAAAGCAAATAATAAGTATTAAATCCAAGCAGTCAGATATTCCCACAAGCATTACTGTAAATAATAATACTATTACAGATCCGAATGCTATAAGTAACTCTTTTTATGATATTGCTGAAAACATCCTCCAAAAAAGAAAGTATGAAGAGATAAAGATGGTTTTGGTGATTTTAGGAACCACACGCCACCTCCAGAACCACATTCTATCACCTTACATCCAGTTGATGGTGATGATGTCTATTATATCATCAATAAATTTGAAGAAAGAAAGGAACAGGTCCCCATAGTATCCCAGGTAAAATTCTAAAGTTGATTAGCATAGAAATCTCCAAAGCCTCTTTTATGGATTGCAAACATCTGTTTTGAAACTGGGGCTCACCCAGAGAAATTGAAAATAGCAAAAAATATTCCAATATTTAAGAAAGGATCTAAATTACTAACTTGCAACTATCATCCTATTTCATTATTATCTAACATTAATAAAATCTTTGAAAAGCTGATATTTTCTAATGTTTACTCTTTTCTTGAAAAGGAAAAGAAAACTTATGATTTGCAATAATGGCTTTAGATCAAAGCACTCCACAACACAAGAATTAATTAATATTCCAGAAAATATCAGATAGGCCTTAGACAAGGGACATGTTGTCTGTGTAATTTTTGTTGACCTACAAAAGGCATTTGATACTGTCAACCACAAGATTTTATTATCGAAATTATACAGATATGGTATAAGAGGTGTAGCATTTGAATGGTTTAAGTCCTACCTTTCCAATAGATATCAGTATGTCTCTATCCTTGGTTTTGATTCAAAAAGAGCAAAAATTTATCATGTTCCACAAGGTTCAGTCCTTGGGCCTTTGCTGTTTCTCATCTATATAAATGACTTACCTAATTCCATTAAACATTCCTCTGTCTATCTTTTTGCTATTGATACTAACCTACTAAAAATTAGTAAATCATACAAATCACTAAGAGAACAGATGAATTATGACCTGAAAGGGTTATAT
>JABSQI010000445.1 GCA_013215905.1 Legionellales bacterium
AAGTTGTAGAAATTGATGGTGTTGATGTACCCTCATTTATTTTACCACTATAAACATCAAGTGCAATAGTTTTTAAAATATTAGCAACATGCCACTTTAGTTTTAAACTGTCAATATAATCGGTTACTTCTTTTAGATTTACTTTATTTTTTTTAGATTCTGCAATATATTTAAGTATTTTAAAATATTTTAAATCACTATCAGACATATTATCAATTAAATCTTGCAATATAATATCATCTAAACTTCCACCTTTTGCTAGAATTTTAGTTACAGTAGTAGCAATACTACGTGCATTTACCATACCATTAAAATTAGCAGCTGCACCTCCCATACCATCGGCAATAGCTATAATTTTTCCATCATCACTAATTTTAATACTATCTTGAGCTTCTTTACTATAACTTCCAATTTTTATATTATCACTTTCATTTTTAATAATTTCTGAATCTAATTCAGCTCTATCAATAGAGTGTCCTAGTTTATCATCACTATCACCATCATCTTTTTTATCTCTAACAGATAAAAGTGCATCTAAATATTCTATTAATGTAGGTAATATTTCTGCTTCTGCTTCTGCTTTAGTTATTTCTTTATTTAATACTTGATTGGCAAGCTTTACTAGTTTATCACCAGATGTTTTTGTAATAGTATCTAAGGTACTAAAAACATAACTTATCTCTTGATCTGTAAGTTTAGTTTTAACATCAACAAGATTATCATCCTTTTTATCTCTTTCTGCTATCTTAGCTTCTAGTTCTTTAATTTTAGCTTCTAAATCACTAACTTTTCCAAAAGCCTTAAGTTTAATATTTTCTTTAATTTCTTTAGTTAGATCATTAATTTGTTCTTCAAAAGTTTTATCTTTATTATCATCTGATTCTAAACTCTTTTCATAGACTACATCTCCCTTAATATCTTTAAATGCTCCTAACTTTCTATAATGTGCAGCACCTATTACTAAAACCTCTTCTAAGACACCATTTTTCTTAATCCCTATTGTGACACCAAAGCTTTTTAATATGTCATTTAAGACATCAAGAAATGCTTTAAATATAGTTTTAGTTCCACGTGTAACAGTGTATTCAAGATCTTCTTTAATTTCACTTATTTGAATATCATTTAATAGTTCTTGAAGTTCTCTTTGATTCATTAAATTAGCAAAGAACTCTTTCATTGCTCCATCAGTAGACTCTAAATCTTCTAATGCTAATGTCTCAGAATCTGTTAGATTTTTAAAATCAACACTATTTTCTAATATTCCTTGAAATTCATCTTGATTTATTCTTTTACCAAATAACCAATAAGCAAGTTTATTAATCTTCTCTCCTGTTTCAGGATCATTATATGTTTCTTTCCATAAGTCTTGAATACTTTTCTTATTTTTATTTTTAATTAAATACTTACCTACTGCATCTCTTAAGTTAACAAGTTTATCCCAGTGTTCACTTTTAATTTTTTTCTTATCTATATCTAATTTATGTATTAATTCATGTGCTATAGTTGCACCTAAATGTTTAGGTGTTTTATTACTACGTACAATAGATCCTAAAGATAAAGATATGGCTTTTGTATTAGAATTAAACTTAGCATCAGGAGTAATGTGAGGTATATAATTAATAGAAGTATCTTCATCTCCCATTATTTGTTTAATCAATCTTGAATATACATTATCTTCTGTTGGCATGAATTTTTTATCAGCAAGTAGCTTTTTAACACTATCTGGTTTTTCTGTTTTTAAATTTATAAGTATATCTCCAGCATTTTTATTAATACCTTTTTTTCTTAAAAAATTTGAAATATTTCCTTCATTATCTTTTTTTGTAGTTATAAATAAACCTTCTCCTTTTTTAGTTGAAGTTAAATAAGGTAAATATTCTTT
>JABSQI010000446.1 GCA_013215905.1 Legionellales bacterium
TGAACGAGGTGAGCCAGTGCAGTTTAAAACTGAAAAGGCTAGACGAAGAACTAATTTATTCCGAGATATCCATGCTATAAAAAATAAACGTAAGACAACAAGAACTAACGATAAAAACACTAAGAGCAAGAAAAATCAGAGTAAACAAAAACCTCAAATCAAAGAAGGAATAGCCCCTAAAGATAGTACGCATAGTAAGATGGCTAAAGCTTTTTCAAAGACTGGTATGAGTATGCAAGATGCTCTTTCTAAAAGATTAAAATCTCTAAAATCTAACAAGGATAATGTAAAGGTACAACGTAAATCTGCTCCAAAAACAAATCCTCGTGATGTGAACGCACATACAAAAATTCAGGAAATTGAAAAGAAAAGGCAAGAGAAAGAACAAAAAAGAAAAAGAAGGGAGTCAAAACTCCAAGCATTCGAAGCAATGAGAAAAAGAAGTTTAGATAGGAAGAGAAATCCACAATTTGCAAAAAAAGAAGATGCGAATGAAGTATTACAAAATACCATTTTGGCACAAAGATTTCTTCTGAAAGGAGATGATTCTGATAGCTCAAGTAGTTCCGACTCAGGCATCTCAGATTTGAGTGATTTTGAGGAAACCACTCCTAAACCAAAGAAGACGATAGTTAAGCCTAAGGTTAAGATTAGCAACAATACTAATACAAGACGCCAATCTGTTGCCGATATTAAACAGCGTATGAAGAATGATACAAAACGTAATGCGCTCTTTGGACAACTTCGTAAACCAAACCAAGATAAAAAACTTAAAAAAGTCACAGCGCCTAAAAAAGCAGCAAAAAATACAACAAAACAAAATACCAATGATATATTTGGTGTACTTGAAAAGATGAGACTTCAAAATAACAATAACTCAGATGATTCTAGTTCGAATAGTGGTAGTGACTGGTCAGATTCAGATTCATAAACAGTTTTTGAACTTGTATATCTGCTAATTTAGAGATATTTCTAATTGTAAATTATAAAAACATTTTGTAATTTATTTGTCAGGGCTAATATTTGAATAGCCTGTTATTCTTAAGCTGTGCTATATTCTAGCATTCAATATGGAATATGAATTTATGAAAATAAAGCATAGCTCTTTATTAAGATCAGTCAGTGTCTTTTCTCTAATGACCTTTATCTCTAGAATTTTTGGATTTATCAGAGATGTTGTCATCGCTAGTGTATTTGGTGCTAGCTATTTAACAGATGCCTTTTGGGTTGCTTTTAAGATCCCAAATTTTATGAGGAGGTTAGTTGCCGAAGGAGCTTTCACACAAGCATTTGTTCCTATACTTTCAGAATATCAAAAAAATTACTCTAAAGATGAAATTAAAGTATTTACTGGAAAAGTTGGAGGTACTTTAGCTGGAGCTACTTTTTTAATTTCAGTAATCGGAATATGTTGTGCGCCTATCTTGGTATATGTTTTCGCTCCTGGTTTTGCAAGTCTTGAAAATCCTGAGCGCTATGTATATGCGACTGATTTTTTAAGAGTAACTTTTCCATATTTATTTTTTATTGCATTAACTGCATTCTATGGTGCTATCTTGAATTCATATGGGTACTATGCTGCTCCAGCATTTAGCCCAGTTCTATTGAATTTATCCATGATCGTAGGAGCTCTGTATATATCTAAATTTTTTACAGTGAGAATTTGGGGCTTAGTATTAGGGGTAAGTATAGCTGGACTATTACAGTTTACTTTTTTGTGGCTTTTAATGTATAGCAAAGGTCTAATATCGAAATTTAAATTAAAAATGAATGATCCAGGAGTGTTAAAAGTGCTAGGTGCGATGGTTCCAGCTTTATTAGGAGTCTCTGTTGCACAACTTAATCTAATGGTAGATACGATATTTGCTTCATTTTTAATGA
>JABSQI010000447.1 GCA_013215905.1 Legionellales bacterium
CCCTTCTTAGAGACGGGTGCGAAATTGTCCATATGGTTTTGTCGTAATCTGGGAACACCAGCGCGCCGAAGGCGCGTTTTTCTCCCAATTTTGAGTTCCCCCCAAATATCAAAAAACAATTAAAAAAACAATGTTTTTATTAGTTGTACTATTGGTACATTTTTGCTAGTCTCCTTATATTATCATGTTTTGATTCTATTAAATTGTTATTATGAGTTAAATATGACTAGAAATATTCGAATTCTATTAGTTATTAGCATATCTATAATTGTTTGGTTTATCCCTCCTCCAGATGGTGTACAGACTCAAGCTTGGCACATGTTTGCTATATTTTTAGGGACAATTCTCTCTGTAGTTATCCATGCCTTGCCTATGGGGGCTTCTACTTTGATCGGTTTAGTTTTCTGTGTTGTTACTCATACTCTAGAATTTAAGAAGGCATTTGGGGGATATTCTGATTCTATTGTTTGGTTAATTCTAGGAGCATTTTTTATTGCTCATGGTTTCATAAATTCTGGATTAGGTAAAAGGATTGCATATAGATTGATATCTTTACTTGGTCGGTCAATTCTGGGGTTAGGGTATGGCATTGCAATTGGGGAAGCAGTGGTGGGGATGGTAATTCCAAGTTCTACTGCTAGAACAGGGGGAATATTGTTTCCAATTGTAAATTCTTTAATTGATTCTGTAGGTAAACCAGATGCGAAACCAGATCAAGAGCCTATTAATTCTTTTTTAATTATGACAGCATTCCATACGTCAATAATATCAAGTGCTATGTTTCTTACTGGTATGGCTGGAAACGCCTTGATCGTTAAATTAGCAACAGCTATAAATGTTGAAATAACTTGGTCGCTTTGGGCTGTTGCTGCTATTGCTCCTGGTATACTTAGTATCATAGTATTACCATTATTTTTTAAGGTTTATTTTAAACCTTCGTTTGGGGATGATGCCTTGTTATTAAAATTAACAAAGGAAAAATATGGTTCTCTAGGTGCAATGAAAAGAGAAGAGAAGATCATGGCTTTAATATTCCTACTCCTAATATTTTTGTGGGGATGCGGTTCTATTCTTAAAATTTCTGCTGCAGCTAGCGTCTTAGTCGGGATCACTTTAATGATTCTAACTAATATTGTTAAATGGGAAGAGCTTCTTGGACTAAAAGGTTCTTGGAATACTTTTATTTGGTTCGGAGCTCTTTTGGCAATGGCATCTGGTTTAAATAATTTGGGATTAAGCACTTGGTTTGGTAATTTTGTTGCCGGGCTTTTGTCTGATTATAGTACATTTGTTGCCCTATCAGGAATCCTACTAATATATTTTTATTCTCATTATTTTTTCGCCAGTAGTACAGCGCATATCGGTGCAATGCTTCTTCCATTATTGCTCGTTGGAGCTAGCTTAGATGTTTCTCCTATATTGGTAACTTTATTGTTTTCTTTTGCAAGTAATCTTTTTGCTAGTTTGACTCATTATGGTAATGGTCCTGCTCCTATACTTTATGGTAGTGGGTTTGTTAGTATAGCGAGTTGGTGGAAAGTTGGTTTTATTGTTAGTTTAATAAATATTATTATATGGTTTGGTTTTGGGATGTTCTGGTGGAAGTTGATAGGGCTGTATTAATTAAAGACTATTTTGACATAAAATTTACACCAACATGTGTTTTGCAAAAAAATCTTTATTAGAATATAGTTAACAATTAGCAATTTATGTGAATAGGGAAAACCATGAGAATAAAAATAACAGTAATTATTCTGCTAATTGCTTTTAACTATGTTTATGCAAAATGTCCAGAAGATTCGACTAGAATAGTTGTTTTCTGTGTTTTTAATAACTACCGTAATACCTCGACTAAAAGGCCATGGACTTATAGCAT
>JABSQI010000448.1 GCA_013215905.1 Legionellales bacterium
ATCAATTGTAGGCATAAAACATCAGTGGCTTATATCCCCATGTCTAAAGTCAGGGGCTTTACGCCACCTTTTGGTAAATTTTCTAAATTGACTAAAGCAAATAAAAATAATCCTTCCAAGCTAGATAAATAAATATCTAATAAATTATTCTCTGATAGCAAAAACGGAAGAAGATATTAAATTATTAAAATTTGTTAGCGCTTTATCAGCGACACAAGGTACAGAATCAATGCAAGCAAAAATGAAGGGAATAATTTTAAATAAGATGAACAATGATATTGATTTTATTAATGTAAAATCTTCAAATAGGAGATGTTTCATTTTTTCTAAGGGTTAGGACTTCATACCCATCATGAGTTACAAGGATAGTATGCTCCCACTGCGCTGATAAACTTCTGTCTTTTGTTACAGCAGTCCAATTATCAGGAAGGACTTTAACAAATCTCTTTCCTGCATTTATCATGGGTTCTATCGTAAAAACCATATTTTCTTTAATTTCTATTCCTGTCCCCGGTGTACCATAGTGTAAGACTTCTGGAGGTTCGTGAAAATTTTTACCTATACCATGTCCACAAAATTCTCTTACAGATGAAAAATGAAATTTTTTAGCATGTTCGGCTATTGTAAACCCTATATCTCCTAATTTCATTCCTGGTTTAACCATTTTTATTCCAAGCCACATGCATTCATGAGCAACCTGACATAGTCTCTTAGCTTTAATGGTAACATTGTCTCCTACTAGGAACATTTTACTTGTATCACCGTGGTATCCATCTTTTATTACTGTAACATCTATATTAAGTATGTCACCTGATTTTAATTGTCTATCTGCAGGGATTCCATGGCAAACTACATTATTAATAGATGTACATATTGATTTTGGAAATCCTCTGTAATTTAATGTCGCTGGTATAGATTGTAGTTCATTAGTAATATAATCGTGGCATATTGTATTAAGATGATCAGTAGTAATACCTGGTTTGATATGTTCTTCGATCATCTCTAGAACACTTGCAGCCAATTGCCCAGCTTTGCGCATTTTCTTTATTTCAATTGGTGTTTTTATACAAATAGTCATATTACGGTTATTTAATTCATACTCATTTTTTTTATATTAAAATTGTAGACATATTCAGAATTAGTTACAATTTATAGCCCCAACAAAGTGTTTTTTTATTTATCAATTTGGCAATATTTGATAAGCTATTCTTCATTATGGCTTTTATTATTTTTAAGACTGTGAATTATTAATAAATATATGTAAATAGTAAAGTAATATATAAATGTTAATTGCTATGGAAGATGTTTTATGGTATAAATTTGAACTAAATAATTTATAGAAGCACATATGCATTAATCAACATTCTTGGGTGTTATTTTATTATAACCGGTTTGTTTGAGCATATGGATGAAATAACCCAACTTTAGGAGAAACTATGTCTGTTAGTATGAGAGAAATGTTTGAGGCCGGTGTGCACTTTGGTCATAAATCTAGGTTTTGGAACCCAGCTATGGAAAAGTATATATATAGCAAAAGGAATGGTTTGCATATAATTAACCTTGATTATACCGTACAGTATTTTAATGATGCATTGAATTATCTTAGTAGAGTTGCTACCCATAGCAATAAAATATTATTTGTTGGAACCAAAAGATCTGCTTCAAAGATTATCCAGAAAGAAGCAATCAGATGTGGTATGCCTTATGTTAATCATAGATGGCTTGGAGGAATGCTTACTAACTATAAAACAGTACGGGAATCTATAAAAAGGTTTGTTGAGCTTGAAGAGCAGAAGGAGAAAGGAAAATTTGACAAAATGATAAAGAAAGAAGCTCTTAAATTAGATAAAGAACTTTATAAATTAAATCAAAG
>JABSQI010000449.1 GCA_013215905.1 Legionellales bacterium
ACAAGATTATCATGCTGGTAGAATATCAAAAGGCTTAGATACTGGATTATTAAAGTTAGATGATGCAATAAGATTTAAAAAAGGTCAACTAACAATTATAAACGGTTTAGATAACGTAGGTAAAACAATTTGGATATTATGGTATTATCTTGCTTTATCAGTTAGACACAATTTAAAATGGTGTATTTATTCTGGAGAAAATAAAGCAGGGCAATTAGTAAGACAATTAATCCAGTTTTATACTGGTGAAAGACTAGAAAAAATGGAACTTAGAGAAATATTTAGAGTAGAATTAATTATAAGAAATTGGTTTACTTTTATTGATAATTCTAACTTTTATAAGTCTAAAGATTTATTTAAAATATTTGCCGATAGTGATTATGATGGTTGTTTAATTGATCCTTTTACTGGAATGGATAGAGAATATACACACGCTGCTAATTATGACTTTCTAAATGAGTCTAGGAACTTTTGTAATAGCACTAACAAAAGTGTTTATGTAAATACTCATGTTGTAACCGCTGCTGCTCGTAGGGTTTATGCAGAAGGACATGAATACGCTGGTTATTCTATGCCAGTAGGAAAGTCAGAAAGTGAAGGAGGTCAGCCATTTGGAAACCGTACAGATGATTTTTTAACTATTCATAGATTAGTAGGTCATCCAATTAGAAATTATATTACAGAAGTTTATATTAGAAAAATTAAAGATACTTGTACGGGGGGGCGTGTTTCTGCAATAGATGATCCTTTAGATTTTGAATTTAATAGTGGTTTAGGTTTTACAATGGATGGTCAAAACATATTAAACCAAACCAAAAAAAATGATTTAGAATTAAAACCTTTGCCTAAGTCTGATGAATTTGGGCGATATGATGAAGCACCGTTTTAATAACGGTTTTAATAAAAAATCGTTTTAATGTTTTTTATTTATTGTTAGCTTTTCGTTTTGTGGGTTGGCAATATAACTTAATAAATTTAGAACAATGAAAAGACAAAAAGTTGAATTGACGATTACTGTTGAGCTTACAGATTATGAGCTTGATAACGAAGAAAAGGAATGGTATGAGAAAGATATATTGATAGCAGGTGACGACTTGATATTACACTCAAATGAAGTAGGTGATAGTTTAGGTAATGCTATAAAAGTTGCAAATGTGCGTTGGATAAATGAAAGCTAATGGCAAAGCTAAAGAATGTTAACGAGTTAAAATTTACAAAGATTATGAGTGAACAGGAAATAATAATAAGAAAGAGTGCTGAACTAAAACTAATGGCAAAGACTATGTTTAGATTTTTAACGAATTAATAACTATAAAGATGGATTTAGATAAAATAATAAATAGCATTTACGATATAGAAAAAGATTGTAAATGTGATGATTGTAAGAAAGCAATTAAAAACCGTAAATGGTTGAAAAGAAAGTTTAAGGAATACTACAAAAGCAAAGTTAATGTTGCTTTAGACGATGTTAGCAAATGCCTACACCCATATAAGAAAGTAGTTAGCGGTGACGATGGAATGTATTGTACCGAATGTAATAAATACATAACAACGTTTTAATGTTTGCTAACGGTTAGTATAAGAAACGTTGCGACTTGCAACACTAAATTTTAAAACTATGAACAGAATTAAGCAATGTTATTTATACCATGTTATAATGTGTTTTATATCATTCTATAAAGACAAAAATGGTATTTATTTCGGTAAAAGAACTAATGCTATGGTATTTTGGTGGGGAGTGTTTGCGTTTGCTTGTTTAGGGTTAAAAATGTATCAAATGTGGTGTAGCTACTAAATACATTATAACAAGCGAATATATAACATTACAAATTTATAACTATGTTAAAACCTAAAT
>JABSQI010000045.1 GCA_013215905.1 Legionellales bacterium
TAATTTACCTCCTTTAAGCATAGGATATGTAAATTTTAGTATGTTCATTTGTATAATTGCTACTAGTGTTATAGCAGCTCCGATAGGGGCTAGATATTGTCATAGATTACCAGTTGCTACTCTAAAGAAGTATTTCTCACTAATGACTGTATGTATATCAATAAATATGCTTCTAGAAGTTATTTTTTCTATGTGCAGATTCTAATAAATATATTCTATATATTTTTTAACCAAAACAGCCAAATCTTAACGTATTATTGTGATTATTCATATAATATTATCATTTTGCATTTATTTGCTACTAAAATTATTCTTGATAGTTTTATTTATCATGCAATATAAGTATGGAATCTGACAATAGGATCATTAATGTATTAGAATTAATGGATATAAATAAATGGTCAGAGGCTATTAGAATTATTAATAGTTCATATTTATCAAGGGTTGACAAATTCAAGATTAATAGTTTAAATTTTTTAATAGAAAGATTTAAAGCTGGGAAAATGGGCTTTGATGAAGCGAATAAAATTGTACATTATTTAATAATAACTAAAAACACTAAAGCTTATGAAATTTATTTATGGATTAAGATCATAATTAAATTAACATTTCCACGAAGCACAAAATTAGAACATAAAATATCCACTAGAAATAATATGCTACACATAGATGCAGATAATTTTTGTAGATTCATGTTTATTCAAGGAAAATTTTTTCTGACTAAAAATAATTGGCAAGAAGCTGTGAATAATTTCAATTCAATAATTGCCTTAAATAAAATGACATTCGAAGTAGCTATATTTTTAGCTCAAGGTTTATATATGCTTAATAAATATGAGCAGGCTACCAATTATTTTATTAAAGCAAAAGAAATAAATCCAGAACATGAATTAATCTATTCATACGAAGGAATATTAAAGTTTAATGAAAAAAAATTTGTAGATGCAAGAAAAAATTTTGCTAAAATCGCTAAATTAAACCCCCTAAATAGACAAAACATTGAAAATTTGGCTCTTATCGATTTAGAAGAATATAAACTATCTTCAGCTATATCATCTTATAAAAAACTAATTGAGCTTGAGCCAAAAAATTATAGATATATTGAGAAATTAGCAACCATTCAATTAATGCTTGGAAATTACAAAGAAGGTTTAAAAAACTATGAAAATAGATTGATGTTGCTAAATAATCAGGCGGTAAATAAACTATATCAAAAACATAAGAAGATGTTTTGGAAAGGTAATGATATTGGTAATAAAAAATTATTATTAGTTTCTGAGCAAGGTTTAGGAGATATTATATTCTGTTTTAGATATATTCCCTTATTGATTAAAAAAAATATAAATATTTCTATAGTTGTTCCTAATTCTCTTCATAGATTAATTAATATCAGTTATCCTGAGTTAAAATTAATAAATGATTTAAATAAAATAGAGTGTGATGTAATTTCTTCTACGATGAGTCTGATAAAAATATTTGAAAAATCTCCAGATACTGTGCAGAGTAACATGCCATATTTTAATATAAGTGATGAATTAAGGTTAAAATGGTCAAGGATAATTAATAGTTTGAAACCTAAAATTGGCTTAGTTTGGTTTGGCAATAAAAATTTCCCATTTGATGCAGATAGATCAATGAAGCTAGGTCAATTATCTGAATTATTAAAGATGTCGTCATTTCAATGGTACAGCTTACAAATCGATGGTTCTAAGGAATTAAAGAGGTCTAGAGACAATATCAATATTATTAACTTAGAAGAAAAATTAGATGATTCTTCTGATACTGCTGCTGCAATATACCAGCTGGATTTAGTAATTTGCGTTGATACTGCTGTAGCACATTTAGCTGGTAGCTTAGGCAAACCTGTTTGGACACTAAATAGATATTTGACAGACTGGCGCTGGGGTATAAATCAAGCACAAGTTGGATGGTACCCATCTATGAAATTATTTAGACAAGATATTGATAGACAATGGGAGCCTGTCATCAAACAGGTGAAGAATGAATTACTGGATAAATTTTCATTATATATATGATATATAATACTGATAATTAATTTAGGATAAACAAGAAACTATATAAATATTTATATGAGGTATGCTTTATTTCTTCAAAGATCAAGTTATATTAACTATTTCTAATGTTATATATAAGGGAAGAAAATATTTTCTTATACGATACAAAGCTATTTCGTCAATACTATCATGCAGTATTAGATCAAAAGGGGCAGGTTCCTATGTATTAAATATAGTAAATTTTATAAAGTATTATTATATTACAGATGAAAACTCGCAGTTAAGACTATTCATATTTTGTACTAGCTTATAGGATATATTCTCATTTAGTGGTAGCCTAGGACATGAAATTACATTAGAGTCATGTGTTGTAGTATATTGTGCAGTAATTAACCTATCAGATTTTTTAATCTTGTCTTCAATCCAGTCAGGGACTGGCTCTTCTTTATCTGGATTAATAGTAACTTTAAATTCAGAACGTTTATTGCCAGATTTCATATCTATACTAATAAGTTCAAAAATAGACTGATATTTTGATTCATTTTTGGCAAGAACATCGGAATGAATAAATTCGTTCATTCTTTCTTTGTACTCTTTATGTTTACAATAAATACCATAAATAACTGGAACACATGCTGCCGCGAATCCTATAATCGCTACTGTTAGTGTAATTATTTCACCTCTTGTTTTGGATTTTATCTTTAAATTAATCATGCAAATATCTTTATGTAAGCTATTAGTATTTCTCTACATAAATCTAGTATATGCAATAATTCATGTTAATAATTTGCTAGTTCAGTTAGGATATTTATAATATAACTAATATATAATTTGTAAGAGAAAACGTCAGTCTTTTCTTTTAATAAAATCGTATTGAATAAGGATATAGATTATTGTTTTTTAAATTAAAATTTTACAGTATTAATTTATTCTACAAATAGGGTGTAATATTTAGGTCTTATTTGTTAGAGATAGATGTAAATCTGCATAATTTAGTCATGGTAGTTATTTTAAAAGAAACCATATTTCCGTTAGAAGTTCTGTCTCAGCTACTTCATGATCAAAGTTGTAATAACAGAATATGCAGGGTAGATCACCAAGCTCTTCTCCAGATTCTGGTAACCAAATGCGATACAGGTTATAAATAGTATCGCCAATATTATCACGAGAGCCTTTATGAGTTGTTGCTGCATATCTTCCTGATGGAAGTATTTTTTCTATCACTTGATTATTGAGCTTTAAATTTTCTGGAACACTAAGTGCTAAATCAAAACGAAATTCTTCAGCTGGAACCTCTCTAGGATCGTGATATCCAAAACCAAAAGATTCACCTTGATTTGGTTTTAAATCAATAGGCTGTGATTTTGCCCATGATATTAGTTTGTCCACAGTAATTGATAGCTTCATTGGATCTCCACGATGTTCTATTACTGCTAGTCTTCTTCTGGGCATTTCTTTGATAGTTATAGGCATAATTTTTTTACCTTTTATGTTATTTGAATATGGTGGCTGTTCCCATACATACCAATTTGCTTTGTTTCTAAAGCTGCTTGGAGATTGCCCACATATCTGCTTAAAAGATCTGCTAAATGATTCGTGAGATTCAAATCCTGCATTCAAAGCAATGTTTATAATAGGCTCTTCTTTATTTATATTTAATTGATGGGCTGCTCGTTTTAGTCTTAACCACTTTATATAAAATTTTAATGACACACCACTATATGCGGTAAATAGTCGATGAAAATGGTATTTAGAAAAACAAGCAATTTTGCAAAGTTCATCAACCTCAAGTTCATCATCAAGATGCTTGCCTATAAAATCGATAACTCTAGTGATGCGTTCTTTATAATTCATAATTAATTTAATTTAGAAAAATATTTTTTAAGCTCTACAATAGCATTAGGATCTTTTTTAAGATAAGATATAAAATGATCTGATAATTTATCAGTAGTAATATCCAAAATACCTTTCTCCATACTGTTAAAAACTCTTTCTGCTAGCTTTTTTGGAGATTCTTTTTCGACATTAATATTTTTAGTCATATCAGTGTCAATAGGTCCAGGATAAACTCCAAAGATAGGAATTTTATGTGAATTCATCATCATTTCAATTCTAACAGCTTGCGTTAAAGAATATAGTGCGGCTTTAGAAGCAGAATAAGTAACATGTCTAGGTGAGGGATATAATGCCCCTAATGAGTTTATATTTACAATTGCTCCTGTTTTGTTATTTATTATATTTTTATAAAATGAATTTATAATATGAAGAGGGGCAAAATAATTAACTTCTATTTCTTGGCGTGCTAATTTTTCATCATAATTATCAAGTGCACCAGAAAATCCAACTGTCCCAGCGTTATTAATTAGTATTTGGGTATCATTAGCTAATTGAACAGATTTTTTAATTTGATCTTGTTTGGTTACATCTAATTCAATTGGAACCACCTTGGTTGGATATTTTTTAACTAAATCATCTAGTTGGAGAATATTGCGTGATGTAGCATAAATTTTTTTAGCTTTTCTTTTAATAGCTTCCTCAATAAGAGCGCGGCCAATACCATGTTTTTTATTAGCTCCAGTAACTAATATAACCAAATCTTTAACTGAAACCTTAAACATATATGCCTCTTTTTATAATAATTAGTCATAAATCCAGATAATACAAGATATACAATTTTTATACTTGACCATCCTTGCTAAAACATGAAAAAAAATTGCATATCCGATGTATAATGAATTTTGCTATTTTGGGATAAGCACTTCAAAGATAGTCTGTTAATTTTTATAGTAGGCCAATTAGATTAAAAAAATTAGTGTAAGAGCAAAAAATCTTACATATATGTATGTTTACCAAGGTATGTAAAAATGCTTATGTTACTAAGTAGGTACTAATTCATTTGTAGCATGATTTAGCTTAAGATTTTTTAAAATTTCTATGTACTTGTCTTTAAAACATTTTATACTTAGATTCATATTGTAGTTCTTGGTGTTTTCTTGTACTAAAGAAAAAATAAATGCGTAGTCACCTTCTACACCTATACCATTTGGATCATTGCCAACTCTGTATTGTTTTGAGATTATAAAATCTTGTTGTTTATTAATATTGAGTTTATTAGAAAAATGAATAATAAGAGTAAAGTCTATAAAATTTTTGTTTATTTTAAATAATTTATCAATGCTTTCGTATTCCAGCAAAATTATATTTAATGTTTGTTTTGGAGGTAGTGTATAGTTAATCTTGATAGTATTTTTCTTCCCGCCATAAAGAATAGTATATTTTAAAATTCTAATATTTTCTGAAAGCTCATTAGACAGATAAAAAGGTACCATATACCAAGATTTAGCAGCCACAGTAGTAATACTAAGTAAAAATAATACAGATAAATGTCTTATAATAATTTTGTTGTATAAAAATTTAAGCATACTATATTTTAAATTTGAGGGTAGGTTTAATTTGAAATTCTTTAATAAATCTAGCATTCATTTGTACAATTGTGATTATCCCAAAGGAAATATTTATATATTGACATTATAAAAGAATCATTAGATTTTTTCTCTACGTAACTTACTCCGGTTGAAATTGAAAAAAAAGATAGTATACTATTTTTCATGTCAATATTTATAGTTTGAATTTTGTTAATGGGGATTTTATTAACATAAAAAGTAATGTTAATTGTCTTAGTATCATTTGTGTTTTGTTTTGCGCCATTATTTACTTTTTCTCTATAGCTATAGATAATTCTGATTTTTCTTAAGCATGTGTTTGGCAGTGAATCTGTGTTTATTTTGAAGGGCTCATGACTATTTATTACGTTGAAAATTCGAGAAATATCATAGCAAAAAAATAGCTCTAATTCAGAAACTTTAATATTTAAATTTTTAGGTTTATTTTTTAGTTCTATTTGAATGTCAGCATAACAAATTGTTACAAATAATAGGCAAGGAAAAAGTATAAATTTGTAAAAATATTGCATACGGAATCCTATATTATTATCAATCGTGATATTCGCTAAAATATCACAAAGAATAAAATTCTGGTATATCTTTATGTAGGCACGTATTATATGCTTATCTTAATATCATAATGCATATAAATGATTCTATTTATAAATTCAGTTTAAATATTTTATCAATTTGTCTTAGAAATATTGGAATTATAACGAACTAAAAAAGTGCACGTCTTTGCAGTGCCCAATTAAGCCTTTTTCGTTTTAATGCTATAGAAATGCATTGCCAGAGAATATATGCGACAAAGATAGTAATATCTGCATAAATATTATCTAGCTAGCCAAGCCAAGTTTTAATGTCTTCAATATTATTTGTTTTATTACCAATAACAACAAATAGGAGTAAGGTTAATCCAATTAGAAATCCCAACTTTATAAAATTTAGGAAATAATCTGAGGATTCATTAATTTTATTGTTTCTATTATAAGCTAGCCTAGTGGAAACGCAGCAAGCTATGATAATTACAAAGATTGCTATAAATACTAAATTCATAATTCAATTATTGCTGCATAGAAAGTATTGTTTATTTTGTAAGATTGTAAATATATTAATTTATTTTTCAAGATTATTATTGAAGATAATATTGGATAATACAAATTTTTGCTATAAAAAACTCTTATAAAGATGCTCAGATATTGTATTGGAACAAGAACCCATTAAATCCATATTTTGAAGTTCAATAAGAGTGTTTTTGCTGCTAATTCTGGTGACAGTTATCTAAAAAATATATATAATTAGCAGGATTTGTAGGAAATTTTCAGGAGTTTTTATGCCAATATATGAATATGTCTGTAATAACTGTGGTCATGAAACAGATATTATTCAAAAGTTGTCTGATCCAGAAATAATCACTTGTCCAGAATGTAATACTGAAAATTTTAACAAAATGGTATCTGCTCCTAGCTTTAGATTAAAAGGAACTGGGTGGTATGAAACTGATTTTAAAAATCCCAAAAAAACTGCAACTGATAAATCAGCAAGCAGTGACACGCCTAATTCTAGTGCAACAGCAAAGGCAACTAAACCCGTCAAAAATGACAATTAAATTGAAATTTAGGAAGAAAAATGCAATCGATACATAAACGATCACATGAATGTAATGTAGTAAATGAAGAGTATATTGGCAAAGAGATCACAGTCTGTGGATGGGTTAACCACAGAAGAGATCATGGAGGAGTAATTTTTATTGATCTAAGAGATAGGAGCGGAATTTTACAGATAGTATTTGAGCCGGAAAATGCAGAATATTTTCATTTAGCTGAACAACTTAGAGCAGAATTTGTTGTAAGTATATCTGGCTTAGTTAGGGAAAGGCCAAAAGGAATGATTAACAAAGAGCTTGCCACTGGTAAAATTGAAGTACTGGGAGCTAAATTAGTAATATTAAATACTTCAGAGCCTATACCTATTAATTTAGAAAGAATAAATGACGCTAATGAAGATACAAAAATACGATATAGATATCTTGATTTAAGGGCAAAAGATAATTTCTCAAAAATTGCTTTGCGTTCAAAACTTAATCATATATTAAATATGTTTATGAATAATCAAGGGTTTATTAACGTTGAAACACCAATTTTAACTAAAGCTACACCTGAAGGAGCAAGGGACTATTTAGTTCCCAGTAGGGTTCATAAGGGAGAATTTTATGCCTTACCTCAGTCTCCACAGTTGTTTAAACAATTAATTATGATGTCTGGTTTTGAAAAATATTATCAAATTGCTAGATGTTTCAGGGATGAGGATCTAAGATCAGATAGGCAACCAGAGTTTACCCAGTTAGACATAGAAATGTCTTTTACTGATGAAGAAGAAATTTTTTCTTTATGCGAACAATTATTCAATAAAATTTTTAATGATTTACTTGGTGTTGAACTTCCTAATAAATATCCAAGAATGACATATGAAGAATCAATGATGTTGTATGGAACTGATAAACCTGATTTAAGGCATGATTTGGTACTAGTTAATATTTCTGATTTAGCTGCTAAGAGTAGTTTTAGTGTGTTTCATACAGGGTTAGAAAATAGTAAATTTAAAGTGTTTGCTATGAAATTACCAAATGGGTGTAAATTATCAAGAAAAAATTTGGATAGTTATGTAAGTTTTGCAGAAAAACATGGAGCAAAAGGTCTTGGATATATTAAAGTAAAAAATATCGATAATGATAATTTTGAGTTACAATCCCCTTTATTAAAATATTTTGAAAATGATTTACAAAAAACTTTATTGGATAGGGTTGAAGCAAGTACAGATGATTTAATATTTGTAAGCGGTGGTATTTATCCTAAAGTTAATCTTGCTTTAGGTGAGTTAAGGCAAAAACTTGCTCAAGATTTAGATTTAATACAATCTGGTTGGAAAATATGTTGGATTACCGACTGGCCTCTTTTTGAAGAAGTTGAAGGTAAGTTAGAATCTCTTAATCACCCATTTACTGCTCCACAAGAAGACAGTATGGAAAAAATTGACTCTGAGCCAACAGCAGTATTAGCAAGAGCCTATGACCTTGTAATTAATGGATATGAAATTGGGGGAGGTTCTATTAGGATCCATGATCATAAATTTCAAAGGAAAGTACTTAATTTATTAGGGTTAAGCGAAAAAGAGATTAGTGAACAGTTTGGTTTTTTCATTAATGCTTTAAAATATGGTTGTCCTCCTCATGGTGGTATAGCTTTTGGTCTAGACAGACTTGTCATGTTACTCACCAACTCGAAATCCATCAGAGATGTTATACCTTTTCCAAAAACACAATCTGCTAGTTGTTTGTTAACTGAAGCTCCTTCAAAGGTAGAAGAAAATAGAGTTGATGAACTAGGTATTAAAGTATTACAGGAACAAGTAGAAAAATATTAATTTATTAAAGGAATCATTTTATGGCTGGTCATAGTAAGTGGGCTAATATTAGATTTAGAAAAGGAGCTCAAGATGCTAAAAGAGGAAAAATATTTACTAAATTAATTAGGGAAATAACTGTTGCGAGTAGGATTGGCGGTGAAGATCCTGCAAGCAATCCGCGTCTTAGAGAAGCAATTTCTAAAGCTAATAAAGCAAATATGAAAAAAGACACTATTGAAAATGCTATTAAGAAAGGTGCTGGTAAACTCGATGAAGTAAATTTCACTGAAATAACTTATGAAGGATATGGTGTAGGAGGGGTGGCTATTTTTGTTGAATGCTTAACTGATAATAAAAATCGTACAGTTTCCGAGGTTAGGCATGCATTTAATAAGCACAATGGTAACCTCGGAGCTGATGGTTCTGTGAGTTATTTATTTAATCAAGTTGGTCAACTCATTTTTGATTCTTCTGTTACAGAAGAACAATTATTTGATACTGTCATGGAATATGACGGAAAGGATATTGAGGTTCAGGATGATAAAAGCATAATTGTCTCTGTACCAAAATAGAACTATCATAGTATGTTAATAGCTGTTGAGAAGCTTGGTTATACGCCCATACATTCTGAAATTACCATGATTGCTGATAGATATGTAGAGGTAGATCAAGATAATATAGAGATGTTGATAAAACTTGAATATAACGTTAAGCTGGCAACACAAT
>JABSQI010000450.1 GCA_013215905.1 Legionellales bacterium
CCCATAATAATTAATCTTTTTCCTGAATCAGCCAGTTTATGAAGAACATTAAATAAATTATCATAAAGATTTTCCCCAGAATCTGTATTAATTAATTTTTTTGGCCATCTAGCTGCTAAAATGAGAACATCATATTCTTTTATAACTGAGCGAATAATTTTTAGAGCATTTATACAGTTTTTTCTTATTTTTGGCTTGAAGAATCCATCTGGCTTCGTGTCAAGAATAGGTATGCAAGATGAAACTGCTATATTTCTAAAGCTAAAATTGCCGGCTTTAGCAAACTCTGTGAGTAATCCAACATAATGAGCAGCATTTGAATCTCCTACAAGTAAGATTTTTTTGTTATCACTGATAAATTCAGGGTTAATCAAACATCTTTTTTCTTTAGTCATTTGTTTAGTTAAGTATTCATATTGGCAAACATTTTGCCATCTGTCTTCTCCAGCATGTTCTGTCTTTTTTGTTAATTCCTTATATTTATTACTATAATTACCAAAACTGGAACGTAAGCCAAATCCATCTAACCTAATAAAAATTAGAGTTATTAACCCTAAGACTATTGCAGGGATAATAAAAAAACCTAATAATATCTTCCAGAAAGATTTATCTGTTTTTCGAAAAGGTTGTTCTATATATCTGTAACTTAAATAAGAAATAAATATTGTTAAAACAAGTAAAAATATCCCTGAAAACATAGTTACTTCAAAATTTGCATATCTATAAAATGCGAGTAATGGCCAGTGCCACAGATATGCTGAATATGAAATTTTGCCTATAAATTTCATTACCTTATTAGATAGAAGTTTTACAGTTAAGCCCCCAGTATTGAAATATCCAGATAAGATTAATAAACTAGTCCCTATAGTAGGAAAAATAGCCCGAAATCCAGGAAAAATATCGTTTTCATGCAAGAAAATAAGAGATGCGAAAATTAAAATAGTTCCTAACAAGTTTGCACAACAACAAATTTTTTTAGGGATCTTAATATAATGGTAATTAAATACCAAACCTGCCGCTAATATCCCAATAATAAATTCCCCAACCCTGGCTGGTAACATATAATAAGTAAATTTAGGAGAGATAAAATAAAACCACTCAGAGAATATAAAAGATGTAATAGCTAAAATTATCAATATAGAGAAAAATACATATCTTTGATTAATTTTATAAATGAATACAGTAATCAGTGGCCAAAATAAATAGAATTGTTCCTCAACCCCTATTGTCCATAGATGTAGTAATGGTACTTGTGTGCTTGCTGGAGCAAAATAGCTAGTATCTAGATGCAGCCAAAAATAAAAATTAGCCACTGAAAATAATGCCCATATAGATGATTTTGCTGTCTTTAGAGCATCATTGGGTAACATTAATTGTTGACTAAATACCAGTACTGTTATTATTAGCACAAACAATGCAGGTATTATTCTTTTAATTCTTCTTCTGTAGAATTCTTTTATAGACCAAATGTTATAATTTATTTCTTTGAAAGTTTGCAATGATATTAAATATCCTGAAATAACAAAAAATATATCAACTCCAACAAACCCTCCAGTTATCAAAGTATCATTCATATGATAAATTATAATTGAGAGTATAGCGATTGCTCTTAATCCATCAATATCAGGGCGGTATTTAAAATTTATATTTTCACAATCCATAATTTTAAATTTATAGGATAGATAGGATGTATAGAGTGTAGAACATTATACAAAAAAAACCATAAATAAACTATAAAATATATTGTTATAACGATTATGTATTTTCATATACTTTTTTATCAAAAGAGTCAATTGTCTGATAAATCTAGCAATAAAATATAAAGCAAATATCGTATTTGTTTATAGAAAAT
>JABSQI010000451.1 GCA_013215905.1 Legionellales bacterium
CACCAAAAAAGGACGATTTTCTGATATCATTGTTTGGGTCATCTACAAGTTCTTTTTGAGAATCAGTCATCCAGTCTTCTAAATTAAACCAATCGTCTTGTCTTTTCTTGTATTTCTGCCAGAAAAGTAGAGTCTCTTCGGAAATTCGTGACATGTAAAGGTGATAGTTATTTTCTTTCTTCGCATGGTGGAAGCCTTCATGGAGTTCTTCAACACCAGGGTAGTATGAAGCAAAAATAGGTGCAACGGATGCGAGTTTTATAGAAAGGCACAACGCCAGAGTCTTCTTAATATTTACCATGAGTATTCCCCTCTTATTTAGAAATCAAACTAAAATAATCATTTTGTCAAAAAATATCGATTTCATATTACATATAAGCCCAACTTCTACATTGTCAAGTTTTTTAGAGGGACCTATATCTATACACAAGGCCATAAATAGATGATCAGCCACTGCCAAGTTAATTGAATAAAAAAAGCCCTGGGCTATTATATGGCTTGGGGTTTCCAGTTGTGGGGGAGGAAATCTTCGAGGTTTTCGCCACCTGCAATTTTTAGGGGCAACTTGATAAAAATATCCTTGAGATATTCATATGGGTTTAACCCACAGCTCTAGACCTAAGGTCTTCGCCATGATAGCTAAGTCATTTACCTCCAGCTTGGCTGGAGGTAAATGACTTATTTTGGCGGTATTGAAATCAACATATGAACATGGTCTTTGACAAGATATCCCTCCTCTATGCGACATTCCTTTTGATAAGCAAGGCGGTGGAATACCATTTTTAATTCTGAACGGATTTGACCATATAAAATCTTTCTTCTATACCTTGGGATGAATACGACATGAGATTTGCAATCCCATGCCGTGTGACAGCTATTTGAATAATCTGACATAAGCGAATCTCCTTAATTATTCGCTTCCAGCGGCCATCATTGGAGATTCGCTAATAATCACGAAAATGTCAAACTTTAGGAGTCCCCCAGCATAGCTGGGGGATTACCTATTATTATTTACTTGATTTCTTTAATATTAACAACTATATAAATAATGTGGGAATTTATGTCAACTCATTGGAAAAAATTATAATTCTAAACATAGGAACTATAGAAATGAAGAAATTATTATTACCTATTGTAGCTGGGGCAAGTTTTTTAGCTATAAATCCATCAATATCTTTTGCTAGTTTTGTAGATGATTTTTATAATGCTAGTGGAAATTATGACCAAAACTCTATTAATAAACAAACGTTAAACGAAGCCTGGGAACTCTACAATTCAGATAAATTAGAGCACTGTAAGCGTAAATTAGATCGTCTTCGGGAAATATTTGGCAATAAGGTTCCTGATGATATGAAAGAAAAATTTGATATTTTAAATGAAGCATTCGAAAATAATCCCACTTTGATTGTTCAGGATGATATTTATGTCCAAACAAATTCAGAGATAAAAATTTTATTAGGTTCTATCCTTGGTTATATAGATATAGGTCATATGGAAGACGCTGAAGTACTACTTAATGAAGCAATAGTATTAGAACAAAACGGAGCAATTTTAAGTCAGGAAGATAAGGTCGTATTTCATTCTGCATTAGATATGTTCAGTAAAAAACATGACTATAATCAACCAAAAATTGGTTCAGAGGATGAAATACAATTTGTTTTCAATTGGACAGACGATGCATTACCTGAAGATTTGTATAACAGTTTCGATTGCGTAATACTAGAGCAATTTGAACATCCAAATATCTTGATTGATCAAACATATATTAATGCTTTTGCAGCACTAAAACCTGGTGGAACACTTTTGTTTCATGGTTATCGCCCTATCGATTATTTTGGATTAGCCCG
>JABSQI010000452.1 GCA_013215905.1 Legionellales bacterium
CACAATGGTTTATTAATCTAGAACATAATAGCTTGAGAGAAAAATCTTTAAAGGTTGTAAAAAATAATAAATGGATCCCAAATTGGGGCATGAATAGAATGTTTTCCATGTTAGAAGGGCGTCCCGATTGGTGTATATCAAGACAGAAACGTGTTTGGGGAGTTCCCATGACATTTGTAATTCATAAAGATACTGGTGATTTACATCCTGACGGTGTTGCAATTATGTTAAAAGTGGCTGATCTAATTGAAGAGAATGGTATAGATGCTTGGTATTCTGTACAGTTAGATGGGCTAGAAATCTCTGATGCAAATGATTACTGTAAAAGTGATGATACTTTAGATGTTTGGTTTAGCTCTGGGGTTACTCATGAATGTATACTTACTAAAGATAGTAATCTGGGTTTCCCTGCTGATTTATATTTAGAAGGTTCTGATCAACATAGAGGATGGTTTCAGTCATCACTAATCACGAGTGTTATTTTACATGATGTTGCTCCATACAATGCTGTTTTAACGCATGGCTATACAGTTGACTCTGACGGTAGAAAAATGTCTAAATCTTTAGGGAATGTTATTAGTCCTGAAAAAATTATAAAAACTCTTGGAGCTGATATCTTAAGATTGTGGGTTGCAGCAACTGATTATCATAAAGATGTTAGTATATCTGATGAGATTTTAAAAAGGATATCAGAAGCTTATGGAATAATACGTAATACCCTAAGATATTTGTTGGCAAATCTGTATGATTTTCAGCTGTTAGAGCATGGGATTGCTTTTGATGAACTATTAGAATTAGATAAATACATGATGTACAAAACTAAATCTCTTCAAAAAGTAATTGTGAATTACTATGAAGAATATCAATTTCATAATATCTATCAAAAAATTCATAATTTTTGTACGGTAGACTTGGGTGGGTTCTATTTAGATATAATTAAAGATCGTCAATATACATGTAAAGGTGATTCTAGAGCTAGGAGATCTTGTCAAACTGTAATCTATCATATAGCCCATAGTATGGTTTGCTGGATTGCTCCAATTCTAAGTTTCACTGCAGAAGAAATGTGGGGATATTTACCAGGTGCTGAAGCAGAATCAGTATTTTGTAAAACTTGGTATGATGGTATAAATGACATTGAGTTTAGTGATTCACAGAGGGATTTTTGGAACGTAATTACTGTAGTACGTGATGAATGTAACAAAGCTATTGAAAGCGCTAGAAATAATAATATTATTGGTTCAGCCTTAGAAGCTGAGGTTGTTTTATATTGTAATGAGGAGATGTTAAATAAGCTAGCTAGTATACAAGAAGAATTACATTTTATAATGATAACTTCTAAAGTAAGCTTACAAAAAATTAGTGATCTAGGTAAAGATACTAGTATTGATGGCTTAAGAATAGATATATTTAGCTCAAAAGGACAAAAATGTACTAGATGTTGGCATAGACGAGACGATGTAGGTAAAAACACCGAGTACCCAGATATTTGTCAAAGATGTATCGATAATGTTTATAATAGTGGCGAGGAGAGAACATTTGCTTAACTTAGTGGAAAATATATTTGCCATGGAATCTAGATGGATTAAAAATTGTTTATGGCTTGTATTAGCATTATTTGTATTGCTGATTGATCAGGTTACAAAAACTTTGGCTATAACATATCTTCAATTTGGTGTAGCTAATGAGTTAATGCCCGGCATAAGTCTAACCTTAGCCCATAATACAGGGGCAGCATTTAGTTTATTTAATCAAGGAAATGGTTGGCAAATTATATTTTTTACAGTCCTAGCTATTATTGTTTCAATCTATTTAACTATTTGGCTTATAAGGTCTAAAAAAGAAGA
>JABSQI010000453.1 GCA_013215905.1 Legionellales bacterium
CTGAAGGAAATAATCCAGTTATTAGAGATCAAAATATTACGAAAAAAATGATAGATTTTATAGAAAAAAATAGTGGGCAACCATTTATGGGGTTTGTGTTTTTTGATTCTGCACATGGATTTGTATTTCCGAAAAAAATGCCTCCTAAGTTTATTCCAGAAGGAACAATACCAAGATTTAAATTAAACAACTCAACTGATCCATCCAAGCTCATCAATACGTACAAAAATGCTCTTTATTATATTGATCAGCTAATAGCAAAAATATTAAAAAGTTTAGAAGATAATAATCTCATGGAAAACACTATAATAATCGTTACAAGTGACCACGGAGAAGAATTCAATGATAACAAAAAAAATTATTGGGGCCATAATAGTAATTTCTCAGATTTTCAAACAAAAGTTCCATTGATTTTGTCGGGGCCTAATGTTCCAATTAGTGTAAATAGCTGGCAAACATCGCATTATGATATTGCGCCTACTTTATTGCGAAGATTTTTTAGTTGTACAAACCCAGTAGAAGACTATTCTATTGGAAAAGATTTATTTGTAGAAAAAGAGCCAGATTTTTTAATTATGTCTGGATATACTGACTTGGCTGTAAGAACAAATAAACATATATGTCAAATTAATATTGCCGGTTATATGAATATTACTGACCATAATTTGAGCCCAGTTAGAAAAAATGAATTCCCCGCAGTGCATATTAAAAGTACTATAGATATATTAAGAAGATATTTTAAGTAGTTTTTTCCTTATTATTCTTTATTCTCCAAAAAGATTTAAATTTTTCAAAATTAAAAAAAGTTATGCCTAATATCAAAAAGATAATATGTACCCACCATAACCCAAAATAAACATCTATGGTGCCATCTTTTATGGCATTTTTACCAAAAAATAATAAGTTGTAATAGCCAACATATAATAAGATCCCAGGTAATATCTTAGAGTATTTACCCTTTCTAGGCTCTGTTCTACTTATACTAAAAGCAATTAAAATAAGAGTGAAGACTGAAATAGGATGTGAAATACGCCAATGAAATTCAGCCATTTTTTTCCTTTCATCGCCACTTCTATTATTTAGTATCTCATCTAAAGACATTATGCTTTCTGTATAATTAGCAGGAGCACCAAATGAAGGTATTTTTGTTATATATTTCTCAAACTCAATGCCACGAAAAATTTGTTTTTCGACATTATTAGAGTATCTAAAGCCATTTGTTAAAGATGCATATTTTAAATTACTTCTAGCTTGTTCTATTATCTTGGCATTTTCTGATAAAATCATGTCAAAAGAAAATTCATTTATCTTTACGGATGATGGATGTTCAGCTATAAATATTCCATGTGCAAGGTTATTGCCATCATTATCTTTTGTGAAATTATCAATATAAATAATTTTTCGTCCTCTATCTAGAGAAGTAAATTGACCTGGTATTAATAATTTAGATAACATATCCGATTTTGCTAAATTTCTAATATCATTTAGAGCTTTTGCACCATATGGGCCTAACCATAAAGAAAAAACAGCTACACACAAACATACTGCTATAGAATTTCTAAAGCTCAAAAATAAAATTTTTGCCTTGCTCATGCCACTAGTAAGCAAGACAACCATTTCTTGTTCGGCATACATCCTGGTATACACTAGTATTCCTGATAGATAAAACCCAAGAGGAATTATAAGACTAAGTAAATAGGGTACTTCTAACAATATCATATTAGCAATATACGATACGGGAAAAGTCCCTCTTAAAACGGATTTTAAATATTTAATGCTAGACTGACCTATAAAGACAACTAATAAAATACTTATAATTCCTAACGAAGTATAAATTA
>JABSQI010000454.1 GCA_013215905.1 Legionellales bacterium
AAATACTCTTTATTTAGATACGGATACTTTTATTAATGATAATATAGAAGATATATTTATCTTATTAGACAGATTTGATGTGTGTATGGTACATGATTATGCAAGAAAACGGATAATTAATGAAAAACATAAAAACCTTCCTAGAGGATATTATTTTTCATCATTTTCTGAATATAAAAATATCCCCTATGGATATACAGAGTATAATGAAGGGTTAATTATATATAAAAATAACAATGTAATTAAATTTATAGATTATTGGAAAACCAAATATGACGAAATGAAAAAACTCACACCCTATGACCAACCTTCATTAAGAATAAGTTTGTGGAACTGTGACATAAAATTACATTCCTTACCATTAGAATATAATACAAGAAGTAAAAAAATAAAAGAGAAAAATATTAACTATAGAAATGTAGGAATTTTTCAAAAAAACCATTTGAAACCAAGAATATATCATTGGCATGAAATATCTAGTTTAAAAAATTTACATGAGATTAATAATTTGGCCCAAAATATTTAATTTAATTCATCAATAAATCTTTGGACCCATTTTAATGGATTATATTTTTCTGAAAATGAGTTATAAGCGTTTTCAGAAATAAATTGCCTTTGTTTTTCTGATAACAATTCTTTAAAAGCCCGATACCAACTTTCTTCCCCGCATACCGCGTATCCATTATCTGGATTAGATAATATGTACATATTTTGGGGTATCATATCTGCAACAACTGGTATTTTTAATTGATGGAAAACTAAACATCTTCCACTATTTCCTTTATTTTTAAATTTCAAAAAATAATGACAATTTTTTAAATCTACTTCAGTAAAATAGGGAACTATTCCAATATCTACTTCTAATAAATCCTGTGCAATGGTGTCTATTAACCATTTTTTATATTTAATTTTAAAATTTCCTCTGAAACTCTGCGAAGGCGACGGTTTTCCTATTTTCCACAATTTATTATTTTCTGCTACATCACTATTGAAAATTAACAAGATAATATTGACTTCTTTTGCCAATCTTTCTAATGCTTGTTTACACCCTAAATTAAACGAATTAAGATGTGTTAGGTTTCCATGATATCCTATAGTGATTATATTCTTTTGTTTGTGTTCTTTAAATTTTTGATTAAAATATAATTTTTCTATCAGAGGAATAACAAATATCTTACGATAATATTTTAATAAAGATATTTTTTCTTCAACAGACCCAACGATACAATAATCAAAATGAGTATGATAATTTTTATTTTCACAAGATGGATTTATAGCAATATATACTTTCTTTGAAAATTTTTTTTTTAATTTAATGACATTTTCTAAAATACTTTTGTCGAGAATTATATAATCATAATCTTGAATATTTTGTGGATTTATAGTGGATTTAATTCCTAATTTATTTAAATAAAAATTTAAATCGTGTATCCAAATTCTATAACTTCCACGATTCATATTCTCGCCTTTAGCGCCCACCAAACATATTTTCATTTTGAAAAAGGGTTTTTACTTTAAATTATTAATATCTTTCATTATTTCAAATCCAATATTACTCATTTTTAAATTTTCTTCGACAAATTTTAGTATATTTCTATTAAATTTGTTGGACAAAATATATTTTATGTTATTATTTAAATCTTTTTTTGTTCCATTACATAATAAACCTAATTTATTTTTATAAAAATAATCGGGAATATGACACATAGATGTTGCAATAAATGGTACATTTGCATATAGACTTTCGGTAATGGTTCTTGGTCCTGCATCATGTTTACTTATATTATAACTGATTTGAAATTTACAATACGGAATAACATATTTAAAATATTCG
>JABSQI010000455.1 GCA_013215905.1 Legionellales bacterium
TTTTAATGTTTTAACACTAATTCTTATCAGTTTTTAGATTTTTTCTTTTACACAATTCAAAAGTATTTTATATATTTGAATAGTTGATATAATATTGCTTGTAGCTTCTAAAATTTTCACAAAACACATAGATTAATAGTTCTAAAAATGTCTACATCGTAGTTGTAAAGTATATTTTCAAAATAAGAATTTATTCTCATATTGCACTCAATCTATTCCTGCCGATCTGTTCTCTCACCAAAATAATAACTTAAGATACTGAACTTTAGTCTTTTTATTTATTGGTACGTTTTTTGATATGACATTCAATAGATAGATTTTTTATTGAGTTTGTAAATGTCTAAAGTCTTGAAGGGCTTCATAACAGTAATTATAAGATTATTAAGATAAATAAGAGGGAATTCAAAATGAACATTGAAATATTAAAATCATTGTTTAGCATCTTTACTTTAACTTGTATGTCTTGTCGGTCTGTTAATTAAATACTGTTTAAAGGTAGGGGAAAGTTAATATGATGGATTATCAAAAAAAGATAATTTTTTTATTTGTTAATATATTTTTATTATCAGCTTGTCTAAATTGTTTTTCTGTTTTGGGAAAAGAGGCAAGCTCTAATTACGAAAAGGCGGTAATTAGCTTTAATGCTCAGGAATTAAATTCCACAGTCATACATCTGAAAAACTCTTTGGCTGAAACCCCTCAACATTTACCATCCAGAATCTTAAATGCAAAATTGTTACTTCGTTTAGGTAAAGGACATGAAGCAGAAGTAGAGTTGGGTAAAGCAGAAGTTTCCGGAGCTGATGTTGAATATATATTGCCTTATAAAATGGAAGCACTTCTTCTACAAAGAAAGTTTGATAAGGTATTGGATATTTTTGATGATTATGTAAATTTATATGGGCCGAGAGTTAATAACACGGTTTATTTACATCAGGCAACAGCTCTCGTAGGTAAACATTTCTACAACAAGGCCGACCGGGTGTTTATTCAGATACTAGAAAACTCGCCTAACAATATAAAAGCTATTTTAGGGAGAGCACAAGTAGCACTGAAAAAAGGTAAGTTTATAGAAGCTATAGATTTTGTTAATGAAGCGGTGAAATTAGATGGAAGTCATATTAATGCGTTATTGATGAGTGCTGTAGTTCATCAAACGGCTGGAGAAGTCTCTATTGCCAAAGAGCATGTCCAAAATGTTCTTCGTATAAATCCAACTAATTTACCTGCACGAGTAATAAATTCAGTTCTTCTTTTAGAGGCTGGGCAGTTATTAGCGGCTAAGCATGAGCTTGAACAAGTTTTGGCTGTTGTGCCAAACGAACCTGGAGCCAATTTTTTAAACTATTTAACTAGCATTTCTTTAGGAAAAACAAGTGAGTCGAAAAAAGAAAATTTTCAATTAACTAATATCTTAGGTTCTATTTCTGTAGAAGTTAAGGAAGACTTTCCTATTTTTTATTATTTATCGAGTGTAATTGATTTTCAGCAAGGAAATTATTTTAAATCAGAAAAATCTATAGTGAAGTACCTGAAACATAATCGCTTAGATTATAAAGCGAAAAAACTCCATGCAGCAATAGCTATTGCTCAAAAAAACTTTCATTCAGCAGAATTAATATTATCACAATTGATTATTTACCAATCAGCGGACATGGAAACGTATTCTTTGCTTGGTAAGGTGTTAATGGTTTTAGGCAGGTATGAAAAAGCAGAGTCTTACTTTCAAAAGGTGCTGAAAATGCAACCTAATGCGATTCAATCAACGGTTAATCTAGCTACATTGTACATGTTAAAAGGTCAATATAAGCAGGTTGCTTCCGATTTAAG
>JABSQI010000456.1 GCA_013215905.1 Legionellales bacterium
ATAAGGCTTCTTTTGATTATGCTATCTTTAACCTTTAACAATTTTAACTTAACATACAAAGGAGTTGCATGGTCTCTATAATCAGATACAAATTCAATCAACCTTAGTGCATTATTTTGCATTACTTGTAATTTGTCAATGTGAGTTTGTGCACAACCTCCCCAAGTTAAAGCACCATAATCAATATGTGGCTGAATGTAGCTATTGTATACATTTTTTACTATATTCTCAGGCATAAAATGTCTTAATTTGGCCAGAATTGCATTTCCCTTGATCAGTTTGGATTTAATATGATTTATATGCGTTTCCCATGTTAATTTATGGTCTATATAGACTCCTAAATACTTAGCATATGTTTTCTCCAATAGAGGTTCATTGTCAATATTTAGGTGTATTACATTATCATTGCTAGCATTTTTTGCCCTGAAGATCAACACATTTGATTTGCTAACGTTAAGACTTAATTTGTTAGCTTTTAGCCAGTTGGATATATTATCCAGTTCATGGTTTAGCAATTCCTCAAGCTTATTGATATCTTTGTGTGACAAGAATAAACTAGTATCATCTGCAAACAGATGGAAGTATAAAACTTTAGATGAATTAGGAATATCATTAATATATATTAAAAATAAGAGTGGACCCAATACACTGCCTTGTGGTACACCACATGTTACTAATTCTAAATCAGATATCGAGTTGCCAACTTGTACACATTGCTTACGTTCCTTTAGATATGACTCAAACCAACTTAAAATGTTTCCCCTAATTCCATAATAATACAGTTTGTTTAACAAAATGTCATGGTTAACTGTATCAAATGCCTTCGCAAAATCCAAGAAGATGCAACAAGGGTTTTCCTTATTCTCAAAAGCTTCAATAATTTTTGATAAAATACCAAGAACAGCATGTTCAGTAGATTTATTCTGTTGAAATCCATATTGATGCTTGAAAAGTATATTGTATTTTTTAAGAAAGTTAATTATACGTGAATACATAACCTTTTCAATTTTTTTACTTATAATTGATAATAGAGAAATAGGTCTGTAATTTGATGAGACCATCTTTGAGTCAGCCTTATGGATAGGTATAACTTTTGCTACTTTCATCTTATCTGGAAACTGACCTAACTGAAAGGATTTATTGAATATTGGTGCTAGAATATTACTTAAAGGATGAGCTGCCATTTGTATTAATTTTGGAGATATACCAAATATATCAGATGCTTTTTTTGTATCCAGTTTTCTTAGTAGATCATATATTTCTCCAGGATCAGTTTCATTTAAGAACAGACTATGTTCATTTGGATTCTTCAAGTAATCTTAGAACTTATTATTTGGTTTAGTAATTTTGTCAACTAATTTTTGGGCTATAGTTGTGTAGTATTTATTGAAACTATTTGCAACTTTGGCCTGGTCAGTGATAATCTTTCCTGCCTCATCAAGGAATATTTCACTAGTAGCATTTTTTTACTATTATTCAGAATATCATTAATTCCAGCCCATATTTTTTTTGAATTCTTACCATGTTCGATAAAATAGTTTTCATAGAATTGTTTCTTGGACTTTCGAGAGAGCATGTTTACAGTATTTCTATAAAATTTGTATCTAGTATACCAGAATGTACTTTTGTTGCTAATAAACTTTTTATACATGAGGTCTTTAATTTTGATTAGTTTTTGAATATGCTTTCTTAACCATGGTTTATGAGACCATTTAATTTCTTTGTTTGACATAATCTTTAATGGTGCATGTTTATTAATTACCTTCATTAATTCATGGTGAAAAGAATCATATATTACATTGATGTTATCATTGTTGATAATAATATG
>JABSQI010000457.1 GCA_013215905.1 Legionellales bacterium
CGAATGGACACTTAGTAATGCAGAAAATAATAATGAAAACTTAGTTTTTGTAAATGCATGGAATGAGTGGGCAGAAGGGGCTCATTTAGAACCTGATTTTCATAATGGTTATGCTTATTTAGAGTCTACTAGAATAGCTCTTTTAAAAGCAGAAATAATTAATTCAGCTGGCTCTGATATTATTGACCAAAATAAACTCGCAATTGTAATACATGCATTTTATATAGATATATTAGTAGAATTGCTTGATAGAATAAAACACATTAACAAGTCATTTAAAATATATGTAACGACAGTTGCAGAACATGAACAAGATATTCATCAAATATTTTTAAAATATCGAATGGACTATTTCATTCTTGTTATTAATAATAGAGGCCGGGATATATTACCTCTCATAAAGATAATACCATATGTAGTGAGAGACGGCTTTAAAGTTGTACTAAAGATACATACTAAGAGTTCTAAGCATACACTAAATGGAGATGCCTGGCGGAAAGGCATGATTAATAGTTTAACAAATCCGCCTACTGTGGATACAGTCATGAATTGTTTTTCTGAAAAAAAAGACATAGGTATAATTGGTCCGGAAAATTACTCTGTACCTCTTTCTACGCATATTGGCTCTAATTATAAATCTTTAATAAATATTGCATATAGAATTGGTATTAAACTAGATTCTGAGATGATTAATAATATTGATTTTTTTGCTGGTACAATGTTCTATTTTAGGATTTCTGCCTTAGCCCCTATACTAAATTTAAGAATTTCTGAAGAAAACTTTGATATTGAAAAAGGACAAATTGATGGTACACTTGCTCATACTTTAGAAAGAGCTTTTTCTTTATCTGCAATATCCGTAGGACAAAAAATTATCTCAACCCAACAAATGATAAAACTCCATCAAAAATAATATATAACATCTTTATTTCCCGGCCCAATTAACTAAAATAATAATGATTCAATCTTTCACCCTAATATGCCATTTTTATTCTATCTTGAGAGAAAATACTACGTTCAACAAATTGATCCACTATTATATCAGGAGCACCATATTTTTCAGTAAGTTCTGCCAGTTGTTTATCCCTAAGTAAGTTACGTGCAGTATCTCTTTTTATCAATACAACTTGTTTAAAAATATTATTCGGCACACTATTTCCTAAAAATGCACTAAATGAGTCACCTATAATCCAAATTTTTAAATTGATAATATTTCCTCCAGCTATACTTATTGGTGTACCGTCCATATATTTGTTAATATCAAAATCTGTAACACTAGAAATATCAGAATATTTAAAACTAACCTTAGATAATCCTTTATTAGTATATTTAGATAGTTTTTCTGGGCTAGCAACTTGAGACGCTAAATATATTAAATCACCAGAATGTTCCTTTAATATAAATTTTAGTTCAGAGTCTAGTGGTTCTATATATTTTTTTAATTTAGTCTCATTAATTTGTTCAGGAAAATTTTTCTGTATTACCGCATAAATCTCCGATAAAGCTATCAAAACTCCAACTGCATTCCAATGGGTATCTGTTTTAAAATAAACAAGTTCTGTTTTTTTCCTTTCAAGTAATTTAGGCTCTAAGTCTATAAAATTTTCAGACCACTTGTTTTTTTCAATAATTTTTCTAATTTGTGCAAGACTATTCTTATGCCTATATAATTTTTGAGGATAATAATCATAAAACATCTTTTCTGGATAGATTGTAGATTTATTCGGCGTAATCATTAAAAAATATTTGCACTTAATAGTACCAAGACATATATTAATTCTTTTTCTTAAACGATCCTCCCAGAAATCTTTATCTGCATTTGT
>JABSQI010000458.1 GCA_013215905.1 Legionellales bacterium
GTATTAAAATAAAATGTTAACTTACCTGTTTCCCGCCTCCACCTCCGTCTATGTCCTCTTCTCTATCCCCGTCAACTTCTACTTCTTCATCTCTAAATGTGCCTGTCTCTATATCAAATTTAGATGTAAAATCTAAAAACATTTGAAATAATGCAGGGTTATCAAATATAATCTCTTGTTTATATTGCCATAAAGGTATTTGTTCTCCGTTATTTAAAGGAACATAAGAAGTTTCCCTAGCAACTGATGTCTTTTTACCTTCAGACCAAGCACGTCTACTCAACGCTTCAATAAAATCAGCGTTCCACATCTCATGCATTTGTTGACGTTGTGCTTCAATTTGATCTTGTTGTTGTATTAATGCCAAAAGGTTATTTTCTTCAGCTGTCGCTTTATCTTGTGATCGTTGAATAAAGAATCTTTTAGCAATTTCAGCTTCTTTTTTAAGTTTTAAATCTTCTGCAAGTTTATTAATTTTATTAGGTATATCTCTTAAGATAGCATTATCTCTGTTATCTCTAGGATTTAATCCATCTGCATGATATAATTTAACTATAGCTTTTTGAGCTCTTTCAGAAGTTATATTATAATTAGCATAATCAAATGTCTCTTTTAATATTCCTTGCATTTTAGGAATGTCTGCAAATCCTTGACCATAATAAGCATAGTCAAATAGTTGCAATGCTAGTGGATCATGAATAACTTGTCCCCTAACATAATCAAGGGCTTCGTTTCTTTGCATTTGTAAGGTTTCATCCTTATACATTGCTAATGTATCTAAATCCAATTTATCATAATCTACATTTTCTGGTAAACGAATCATATCGAATTCCTGAAGAATACTGAATGCTAAAAGATACGGATCGCTATCATAAAATTGACTGCTATCTTCACTTTCTTGTTGCATATCATGCGGTAACTGTGGAGATTGCTGATTCAAATTCTGTTGTGAGGTTTTTGTACCGCTATCTTGGAAGTCAGGATCTAATGCTGATGGTTGTACTTCAAGAGTTTCTTCATGTGCATCTTTCCAATGATCTTTTTCTGGTTCTCTAGGTTGATGTACAGTAGGAGTAGTCTGTGGTTGTGATTGTATATGTTGTGGCGTATTTACTTGTAGTCCTCCTCCTGTACTCATTGTTGGAGTAGACGTAGGAAGATTTTGTGCAGCTGCTTCCATAGCTTTATTTTCACTAGCAATAATGCTATCCACATCAAAGTTATCACCCCAAGAATTACTTGCTATTTGACTTAAGTCTGGTTTGTTTGCCATTTTTTAATTTTTTTAAATATTATGTATTGCCTTCTCAATAGACAAGATGCTTTTAGCTACAGATACTGCGTTAACTAGTGAATCTATTAATACTCCAGTTGGGTCATAAATAGTATAATCATCTAGTCCATAGAATTCATTAGTGATTACATTATAACCTAGTTCATTATCTCTTATTTTAGGATATATTTCCTCCATATTTATATCAGAGTTTTTACACAACTGCTCGAATGGTTCTAATAAACTATTAACTAGAATACTATATCCTTCTCCAAGATGAGACTTTCTAAGTTCCTCAGCAGTTTTAATAAATGTATATCCACCACCAATACTGATACCTCTATCAATAGCAGCTTTAACAGCTTCTGCTGCATCGTCTATTCTATCTTTTTTCTCATTCATCTCTACTTCAGTTGGGGCACCTACATATATTACAGCTACACCTCCTGCTAATGTTGCTAGACGTCTTTTATAGTAGACTTTATCGTTTTCACTTATGTCTTCTTCTGCAAGTCTAGTTTTCGTTATTTCTATAAGTTGATCTACAATA
>JABSQI010000459.1 GCA_013215905.1 Legionellales bacterium
TACGACCTTTTGAAATGCGAGCTATAAACATGCCTACGAAAGGTGACCAAGAAATCCACCATCCCCAGTAGAATAGAGTCCAGCCACCAATCCAGGAGTCCTTGCGCTCATATGCATATAAATTAAATGTTTTAAATATTAGATCAGAAAAATATGCTCCAGTATTTTGAACAAAATCTTGTAATAACTCGATGGTGTTTCCTAAAAGTAATATACATCCCATAAGGATAACTGCCATAGCAACATTAATATTAGATAATCTTTTGATACCTTTTTCTAAACCAAAAACAACTGAGAGTGTCGCAAAGGATGTTATACAGATAATCAATATAACTTGTATAGAAATATTTTGAGGAAATCCAAATAAATATGCCAAGCCAGCATTAAGCTGTGTGACACCTATTCCTAGGGAAGTTGCAACACCAAACATGGTTCCTAATATGGCAAAAATATCTATTAAGTCCCCATATATTCCATGGATTTTTTCTCCAAATATAGGATAAAAAGCTGAGCGGGGTAATAATGGTAGATCTTTTCTATAGCAAAAATAAGCCATTGTAACTGCCAAAATCCCGTAGATAGCCCATACATGAATACCCCAGTGGAAAAATGTTATTTTCATAGCTTCTTTTGCTGTATCAATAGTGAATGGTTCTCCTACTGGTGGAGATGTAAAATGCATAATTGGTTCTGCTACACCCCAGAACATTAAACCTATTCCCATTCCTGCGGAAAATAACATTGAAAACCACGATAAATTTTTGAATTCAGGCTCTGAATGATCTGGACCAAGTTTAATATCCCCAAAACGACCACAAACTAACCATAGAGCTAATAACAATATAATTCCTACGGATGTAACATATAGCCAGCCAGTTTTAGCGCACAGCCAATTTTGTAGAAATTCAAAAATATTTTTTAGGGATGTAGGAAAAACACAAGATAAACTAGTTACTAAGATTATAATTGTTAAAGAGCCAAAGAATACATTATGGTTTATATGGGATTTATTCATAATTTTGATCGAATAGTAAAGCTAAAGTTTGGCTTATAGTAGAGTTCATTAGATTCTGTAAGCAGATTATACTATATTTAAACAGATAATTCCATTGTTATATTTACTAAAGAAATGGAAATGTGTTTAGAAAATTTCTAGTTATATCAAGGTGATTTACCGAAAATCTATACTTCGGCGGTTTGCTTAATATTTTCAACTAACCATTTTTCCCATTTATTTGGGGGAAGCTGAAGTAGTTCCCAAAGGGGAGTTGATTTGACGAAAACTTGATATGCGTTAGCTGCAGCAGGGTCGCAGTTACACCATAGGACGTAATTTTCTAAATATTTGTGAAGGGCAACACAAAAATTTGTTTGATCAACTTTTGAGAGATGTCCTCTCTCTAGAGAGTGTTCAAAAATTTCTAAAGATTCTTTAAATTTAGTTTTGGCGTTTTCAGCGTATAACATAAGTATATTTTACCACGAATGTTGTCAAAGCAAAGCATGAAGTTAATTAAAACCGTATATTTCTAAATTAAGCGATATAATATTGAAGAAGGTTATATTTATCAAAAATATGATTAAATATAATATCTTAACTCTTTATTTAGTGTTTATGAAATAGTTGGAATGAAATATGTTGCTTAATATCTATACCAAAATTCAGAAACGGCTTAAAAATACACAAAATGCATAATAATAAAACAAACAAGATGAATTTTATAAATTTTGCTAGCAGTATTTACAATAAATATAAGCTCTATAAAAATTTTTGTAAGTGATACTCTTTCAGTTAGTAAGTTAGGACAATTTTAAAAATA
>JABSQI010000046.1 GCA_013215905.1 Legionellales bacterium
TATGAGGAGTATTAATTGAGTATAATTTAAGCTATGAAATTCCAGTTATGAACTGTCCTAAAAATGGGGGCTTTACATACCCAGCTTAGTTTAGCTCCAAAATAACTAACGAATTTCCGATTATTATCAAAATTCATTTCGGTTTCTAACATCAACCAATGTAATATATTTATATTACTACGTAACCTACCCCCTATCGTAGATTGTAGATTTTTACCATTGAAGTAATAGTAAGCTAAAAATAATTCTAATCTGGATAACCTCCAAGGATTCCCTCCAAATTCAATATCAAATCCAGGTACTCCCTGCTCTAGTAATTCGTTATGCTTAATTGTAAGTTGGGTATTGTTTTGATGACTATTATAATTTGCCCTAAATGAATTGTATTTCTTTAATTCATATTTCTTCTTTGTAGGTAGATAACCATTTAATCTAATTTCTATATCTTTTGAGAATGCCTCAAGACCTATTGTTATCTGACCTAATAGATTATTATTCTCTGTAGAACGTAAATCATAGAATACATATTCACCAAATATCCATGCTGGGTTTAGAAACGAACGATAACCAGCACCAATATTGCCTTCCACATGCTTAGCACTATCTTTCATTCCAATCAAGGTTAAATATGAAACGTAGCTATCCATTTCCTGAAAAATAGGGACCACAAAACCTAATCTAGCTATATTACGTTTGGATGATTTTTTTGAACTATATCCTATCTTGCCAGTCATCTCTATTCTGGTCTGATAGCGATTATCATTATCACCATGTGACAAGCACATAGGTAATAATATCAATACCAAAGCCTTCAGCTTTAAATTAAGGATATTGTTCATAAAATTCTCACCAACCAATTGTTAAATTCGTCCGTGAAAAATATTTATCCTTCAATACCGTAGGTTGATAAGAAAATCTAAGATGTTACATAAAAATCATTTTTATTAACTTTTATGTAGGATTAGTTGCTATTAATCTTATCAAGATACTTGAACCGTCAATTCAAGCATCCCGCCTACTATAGGAATTTACCGTAACTTAAATATAAGGCTATCTTGTCAATTCCTAGGCAAATTATATATTTTATGATCGATTTTTGTGAATACCCTTTAAGAGATTTTTTAAGAGATTTATTTACCTTATAAATCAATATGTTGTATGCTCCAATGATTATACAATATTTCAAATATCTCTCCATAATATTTTTTACAGCATAAAATATGAACAATAATGCCTCCCAAATGTATAATATTTTGCTTTTCCGTTAGTATTTTAAAAAATAGTTTGCATGGCATGTATCATATTTATATACTTGTGCAAATTTAATTCTAACAATAGGAGAATAACAATGCTTAAACAGTTTTTTCAAATTCTTATCTTAATTGGATTTATTACTACTGCTAATGCAAAAATTCATAAAATAGAAATAGAAAACAAAATACCAATAGATTTAAATATATCAATGACGTTTAAATATAGATACTATAGGGTTGGTAGTTCAATTGCCAAAAAAATGGTTCTGACAATCCCTGCAAATTCTACAATCGTAGAAGAATATGATGATAAAGGTTGCCCAACTCAAGATATATACTTTATTGATGCAGAATTTAGATCTAATATAATGAAGGAAGCCATTGCAGGCGGTGTTGCTATGAATATTAATCATTTAGTCAAGGAAATATCTAATTATATATATGAAAAAACTATTCCTAAAGGGAAATGCACGCAAACACAAAAGATGTTCACTGGGACTTATTGGCCAGCACATTTTAGGTTAGATAGTGGTTTAAACAATCATTTTATAATTTCTCAAAATAATGAAGATGACCCTGCAGAGCCAGAAAATTTAGTTTTTGTAGATATTAAATATTAAGAATATTAATTTATTTATAAAATTAAATTTTGAACTTTTGATTTTTAATACTGCATCTCCCCTGTCCAAAAGCAGGGGAAGTATAAGATAAATTATCAATCATATTATGCTCCCATTCCTTTAATCTTCCAATTTTGTTTTTAATAATTTAATATTTTGTTGAAAATTTTCTCGAATTTCTACATTTTTAATAGAAGAATTAACTTGCTCAGCAAGTATTAAAGCTTTCTGATATTGTCTTATACTTTGCTTGGTATTTCCATTAATTTCATATGCTTGGCCAAGCAAATAATGATATAGTGCTATAAAATATTTTTTCTCTGGATAGATTTTTTTAGCAAATTTCAATGCCTTTTTGTAATAAGAGACAGCCTTATCTTTATTTTTATCAGTTATAGTAGGCCAAGCTGGTCCTGGAGAATAGTCTTGAAATATTACTTGCGGTAGTCTATTTTTAGAATTTTTACTTAGAATATTATAGGCTCTTTGAGTTTGTTTAAGAGCTAAATCATAGTTAGAAAGCCTTTCATTTGATAGAGCTAATAAGTATAATACCCCTCCTAAAGATTCATGATTTGAAGATTGATAATGTCTTTCTATAATATTTATATCTCTATCTATATAATTAATAGCTTCCTTGTAATTACCAATACTATATTCCACAAGCCCTAACCCACGATAAATCATCGATAATGAAATATGCTGTGGGTCGTTATAATGCTCTTGATTGATTTTAAGCATTTTTTTATATAGCTGTTTTGCTCTGGTAAAATTTCCTAATTTCCACTCTAAAAGTCCTAAGTTCTGATATAAGCGAATAGATTTAATAAGATTATCACTTTTATTTTGTTCTGTTATCGCTAGTGCTTTCTCAAATTTCTTCTTCGATTCATCATAATTCTTTAGATAAAGCTCTGTAATCCCCATTTCTAATAAATTACTGATTAGATCTTTAGAATTATAATCCTTGGCATGAGCTTGTTTTATGTCAAGAGCTTGCTTAAGATAATTCTTAGAATTTTCAAAAAAACCAAACTTCCTTTCTATAACACCAAGCCTCAACATTGTAGAAGATAATTTAAGATGTTTAGGATTCTTGTAATATACTTGTTGTATTTTTAAAGATTGCTGATATTGTTGTTTAGCTAAGTTATAGTTACCAAGTCTTGATTCTACTTCTCCTAATTTATTATATGTATCAGTATACTCTATATGTTCTGACTCTTTATAATGTGCTTTTTTAATCTGCAATACCCTTTTATATAATGATAGAGTATCTGGATAATTACCTAATTTTAGCTCAAGTGCGCCTAGCCTATTTAATATGTCCACTAATTTAATTTGCTCTGAATCCTTGTAGGTATTTTCTTGTATTTGTAGAGAGTGCATTAATAATTCGTATGCTAAATTATATTCACCAAAATATTCGCCAATCTCTGCATATTTATCCAGCAATTTAGAAATTTCTAAGCTTGGAGTAATATATTTTGTTAAGACATTAATATGTGATAGAAATTTTTTAGGTTTCCCCCACGTTTCCCCTTTGCTTTTATCAAATATTTTAGCGCTTTGGACTGCAAGGGTAATAGCTTGATTAAGCCACCTAGTCTCTTTACCAATTTTCTGTCTAATAGCTTCTTGCAGTAAGGCATGCATTTTAAAAGCATCCCTTTTATTATTAATTGTTATCAGAGAATATTCTCTAATTTGCTTAATTGCCCGAAGTTTCTTCTCTATTGGTAAATAATCAAAGAACTCTAGATAGATATTAATGGCGTTTAAATATGATGAGATGTACAAAATCTCTTTAGCTTCTTTACCAATATTATTCAACGATATATTTAATATATTACCTATACTTAAACTACGATTATTTGTATTATTTTTATATTTGCTGTTATATAATTTTATATAGTCCGTTATGTTTGTATGTTTTTCAATATATCCAACTGCTTGACCAAGAGCTACTGGATAATAGTTTAATAGCTGAGTCAATTTATTGATATTCTCTTCAGATTCATATGGTAAATAATTTTTAACAAAAATATTAGCCTCTTCTGGACTAAAAATATCTAATATAAACGTCTTTGCTCCCCAATTTTGGCTTCTTGAGCTAATTAGTACATCAATGTTAGTATCAAAAAACCAATGGCTTTTTAGATCATTTAAATAATTTTTAAGCTCTTTTTCACTGGAAGTATTATCCAAAATAATTAAAATATTTTTTACAGAATATTTAGTTTGCAGCCTTTTATGTACCAATTTTTTTATAACTACTGGATTATCTGTATCTATGTTAACTTCTAGTACTTTTTCTATCTGTTCCGGGCTAGTTGCATCAATTTCTAGGATATTTGCTATATCATAATAGGAATTATTTATACTTTCCATACTACTAGCATCAATCCATAAAACGGCTCCATATAACTTCTTCTCCGTAGCCGTATATGCAAACTCAGTTAATAGTTGAGTCTTGCCAACTCCTCCAGGACCTGCTACAACTTGGATTGACATACCTATATTTTTTGCATTTAAATTATTCATTATTAATTGCATATAGTCTCCCCTACCTGAAAATTGCTGATTTCTAGGAGGGAGGTTAAAATATAAGGTTTCTATTGTATTCTCACTTGTTGACAATGTAGTTCCTCTCTCATGGAACATTACATACGAGAAAGACACAATTATAATAAAACTAAGAATCGTTGCTATTTTCCACAAATTAATAGGCTCTGTTGCTTGGATTTCACCTTTTTGAGCTTCAAATATTTCTTTACCTCTCGAACTATTTTTAAAAAATTCGATAGAACCTAAAAAATCTAGTTCTTTATTTAATTTATCGACAATAGGATAGCGGTGCATTAAGAATTTTATAAGTGAATGATAAAATTCTTTAGGAGAATTTTTATTATAAAACACAATATTGTTATCATTTTTCTTGTATTCACCAAGACATATAAGAATAGTATTCTTATTATCAAGATGAATAAGCTCCCCTACATTTTTTGATAAATATATAGAAAGTGCATCTTCTGGTAGTTTTTTTCTATTTTCTAGAGAATTCAATTTGTAAAAATTGAAGCCTAACATTTTGATTGCCTTTGCAATATCATCTAATATAGGTTCGTTATTCTCAAATAAAATATAACAAACACACTCAGGTTTTAATCTCCTAATATTTTTAGATATTTTATCTGCTGCGGAAGTAAATTGAGAAAAGATAAAATGTATATTAAATGCACAATCTAAATACAGAATTTCCTCCTTTTTACACTTAGCTACAAATTTGGATATTTCTTCTTTTTGATCAGCACTAATTTTTCTTTTGATATTATCAATATGAATTCTTATTGTTTTTTCGGTAGAACCTATAGCTTGTGAAAGTGATTTATAAGAAGTTATTTGATTACAAAAACAGCCAAGTATTTTTTGTTCAGTAGGTGTAAATTTTATATTACGTAATTTACGGCTTTCCATTTGTCATTATTTTATATAGTATTTTATTATTATAGGAATTATAGTATATATTGGAAAATTTTTGGCTGATACAACATATTGAAAAAAAAAGAGATTCAAAAATATATCCATAATTCTATTCATAAAGAATTAAAGATAATTGTATCATCTTCCTAGTTTATGACAACTAAAATATCAACTACTGTGGACTTCAAATTGGTAAATTTATAGACACGATATCGGAGTTGACGGCTCCAATATCGTGGATAAGATTAATAGCAACTAATCTTACCTAAAAGTTAACAAAAATAATCTGATATGTAAATATTTATTTAACTTAGAATCATTTTCATTAATTTGTAGAGTTCATATCAGATTCCTCAAAAGGCTCGTAATAATTGAATATAGACTCTACTCTTAATATTTATAATCATTTTATTCATGTTTTTTTCTGAAAATTCTTTAGCTATTATTTCTACACAATCCCTGGGGTTGATTGTAAGATACAAGGATATCAAAGTATTGTACATGAAGAGTCATTAATAGGAACATTGAATTTTAAAATTCTCAACCCGACAACATTTGGTTCTGAATATAATTTTTCAACACTATGTATGGGAAAAGTTACTTCATAAACACAATTTTTATTTGTGCTTTGGTTCTCAATAAATTTTATAGTACTTTGAAATCCATAGCTAGAAGAAGACAAACCATCCTCAGCATATCTGACTACTGGAAATATTTTACCACTATTTGGCTTAAAAATATTAAAAGCATCAATAGGGTTTTGGCTATTATCATTTATTTGTTGAAGACTATATTCTTGAAGAGGCGCGAAGGAATACTGAATATGATCACACATCTTATTCTCATCACAATGTTTAAACATGCCGTCTTTAAATTCTAGAGCATGTCTATTCCAGTCAAAAAAATCATATGGATTACTAAATATCGGGCATTCTGCATAAGCATTCAGGTACAAACAACCGTAAATTATTAATGATAATAAATATCTCATTTTATTTCCATATTATTTTTCTTCGTCAAAATAATCTTGATTCTCAGCTTTAATCTATTCTATCTGATCAATTGTAAGTTCTGTGACCTTGCTAATAAGCTCTAAATCAAGATTCTCTTCAAGCTTATTTAAAGCTATTTTTTTAGCAGATTCATATCTTGCTTCATCTTTAATTCTATCTACTGCACTCATGATTTTACAAATTTCTTTTAATTTCTTCTCCCACTTAATGCTGCAAATATTTGCAACAAACTAACAAACAAATTATATAACGACACATATAAACTAATTGTCGCTAATAAATAATTCCTCTCTCCACCATTAATAATCTGACTCGTCTTAAACAAAATCATTCCAGATGAAATTAAAACAAACCCTGATGATACAGCTAAATGTAAGGCTGGAATATTAAATAACATAGCCCCGAAACTAGCTAACATCAATGTAATAATACCAACAAACAACATGCCACCTAAATAACTATAATCTTTCTTAGATGTTAATGCATGACCTGACAATCCAAAGAAGATAACTCCAGTTGAAAACAATGACATTGTTATAATATTTCCACCATTTTCAAACTCTAATATAAAATTCAATAGAGGAGCTAAAGTATACCCTAAAAACCCTGTAAATAAAAATACCGCACCTATACCTAAAGCACTATCCTTGAATGCATGAACTAAATACATTAAACCATATACCCCAACTAGCATAACTAAAATGTTAGGATGAGTAACATTCATTAACATAGACACATAAGCTGTGATGCTACTAAAAATTAAAGTCATACTTAATAATAAATAAGTGTTTTTTAATACTTTATTTTTAACTACTACATCTGATGATGGCAATGTTGTTATGTTGTATTTATTCATTTTTAATCTCTTTTAAAACATTTTATTCTTTCAATAAACCATATATTTGCATACACTAAAATTACTGTCAACACTTTTTTTAACCCTTTTTTTGCCTTTTATCCCTTTATTTATAGTCCTAAATGTATTTTTAACAACCAAAGAGATATCCTTTAGAACCACCCTAAATTTTTAATAATCTTCCTATTCTTTTATGTATAATTTATATTCTTATTATTAATGCTATGCCATCTTCTCTACCTGCTTTTATATTAAATATGACTCTTTAGAGCCTTCTAAATGTAAGTTTCTTAATGAAAAGGAGAAGACCATGAAAAATGTATATGATATTAATCATATGCTTTGTGCATTAATATTTTGTACTGCTTTTGAAGAAATCAGACAATTTATCAGGATAGACAATAAAACTAGAGCAGAGAAACGCAGCATCTTTGTGTCTAAATTCCAACAATTAAATAATTTAGCTATTCAAAATGGTTAAAAGGCTCTAGCATAAAAGTGTTGCAGATATATTTACACTCAGTTTTGACAGAACCAATTTTTATGCTAAATCACTCTTCTTTCTTAGAAGAAAAAATAAAATATAGAAATTATATACTTTACTCCAAAACTTAAAATTTAATGTAATAATCGTTATCATTAATTTTATAGAAAATTATGCTATTACTACCATATTCTTCTAAAGTTTCTTTAGTTATAGGTTCATATTTTTTCAGTACGCCTGCTTTTTCTAATTTACCTTTGATCCATATGCCAAACAGCTGCAAACTATTTTTTGACCTAATGTTTTTAAAGAAGTCTCCTTGTGTTCTCATTGGTATAACAAGGTTATCATCAGTAAAAAGATTAAAGTCGCCTCTCGGATAATTTGGGTTATCACGTAATTTTTGATCTGCAATCAATTCAACTTCATACCATGGCCTAGGTTTTATTCTATTAGTGCTTCTATTCCATCTTCCCTTGCCAAAATACACATTTAAGTTAGATTTTTCTTTGTCAGCTATTCGAGCTAAATCTAGTTCAAATTTGGGTGCGTTTTCTAGTTGTTTTAAGTCATATTGATGTTTGTTAAGTTCAGACCATAACCTTGTCACTTTATTTTTAATTACCTTTTTCTTGTTAGGTATTAGAATATCGGCTTCATGAATGCCTATAGAATAGTTATCTGAATACAGCTCATTAAGGAAATTGTTGATGAGTTCTTTTTGGTGCTGATCTATTACTTGTAATGTGCATTCAATATTCCCTTTTGTTCCACTTGCAGAGAAATTTGAAGAGCCTAGGTATATATTATTATTTTTGTCATCTCCAAACCTATATACTTTCCCATGATATCTCCTACCATTAGCAACATATACACCTGAATTATTTGAATAACTTCTTAGCTTTTCATTTAATTTAGTTGCAAAAGAGAGTTTCTTTTCACTCAACCCTTCATAAAAAGCCATACCTAACAATAATTTTGATTGTCCGCCGTTTTTAGCTATAGAGATAAAATTTTTTTCAAATGCCACGATCATATCCAAAGAAGCATACCCAGATGCTACAACGACATTATCTGCAGTTGAAAACTCTTTGTTAAGCACATCTCGAAAATTACCACCATGCGCATTTAGATTGGTATACATAAAGATCTGTTTGTATTAATAAACTCTTTAACGCTATTAGCAAAATGTCTAATCGCTTCGGGTGGAACCGAGTTTCCTATTTGTCTCCTAACATCCGTAATTGAGCCATGAAAAATAAAGTCATCAGGGTATCCAAAAAGCCTCGCACGTTCTCTATTAGTAAGTGGTCTGTTTTCTTGGTAGTGATACCCCCACGTCCCCCCCCCGCCTGCAGCTATTATCGTTGTTGATGGTTTGTCTGGATGTAATCGCCTGTACACATGAGAGATCATCCCTTTTACATAATGAGGAGATTCTTTGGGTATATCGGTAAAATTACCACCTGCCGGGATTAGCTTTAATTTTTCAACTGTCTTTTGCTTAATGTTTTGATTTTCAGTATTATATGCAACTCTGTAAACGCCT
>JABSQI010000460.1 GCA_013215905.1 Legionellales bacterium
ATACAATATTAGAATTTCCTTGTTCTACAAATATATATTCAATTGTGATATGTGCGTTTTCTGCCCATAGCAATTGCTCCACACCATAAAGCAACATTTTGCCAGATTTTTTTCTATGTGCAGATGATTGCAGTTTACGTGCTCCCTCAATAATTGGATCTTTAATAGAAGTTATATTAAACATTATGCTATCTTAATTATAAATTATTCTAAAATATATATTTATACTAAAATAATATCTATATATCATCAACACAAATAAAATAACTCTATTTCACCGTTGCCAAAATACAAAGAAGACATATTAGTAAACAGCCACTGTGGTATTGAGTCATTAATTGGTCATACTAAATAATCTAACCAACTTGGTAGAAGCAGATTGAAGTCGGATAGACCAATTGAAGCATCTGGATTTGCATATATATTATCTTTTAACTTAAAACATATGGTTAGGTATGCCGTGGGGAAGATTATTTTAAAGACCACAGTAAATGTAATATTTTAAAGATTCTAATCAAGGAGAATATGCAAATTAGAATGATATTTATTTAGCACCAGTGACTATATATCCGCCCTCTTGTTACTAATATTTTATTCATACATCTTATTACCAGTTAACATAACCAATTACCAAGAAATTATAGAATTTGTTGTAACATCAATAAATGAACCAGTTTGTTTAATTGAAATACTATCAATAACCGTTTTTATTTTTTTAGCACTTTCTATTGGCAGTATACCATCAAATTTCGTCATTGCTGTTGCAACCCTTCCAGGATGTAATATGATAGCCGTAATATCTAGTTCCTTAAACTCTGTTGCTAAAGCAACAATAGAAGAATTTAAAGCAGCTTTTGATGATCGATATGAATATCTGCCAATATATTGGTCTTTAATATTCACAGTGTTACTAGCTCTCCTACTAGAAATAAATGCAACTTTTTTTTGTTTGCCTTTAAGTATGTTATCTCTAATTGCAAATGTCAATTGAATAGGAACAATAGTATTCACTTTAAAAGACTGTAGCCAATCCTCAGTTTCTAATATGGGACTTCTATTAGATTTATATCCAAACATTCCAGCATTATAAATCATAATATCAATAGAATTAAATCCAATAAATTTTTTTATATTATCTACAGCATCTTCATCTAGCAAATCAGTATGTATTATTTGCAATTTTACATTTTTGATATTTAACAAATCTTGAGATTTTTCTTTATTTCGATAGGTAGAATAAACCTTATATCCATCTTTTAAATAAATTTTAGTTAAAGCTAAACCAATGCCATGATTTCCTCCGATTATTAGCACTTGTTTAGAAAATGCTACACTATTAAAAAAAACTAAAAACATTAGTTTATAAAGCATAAACACTCCTTGAATGAGCTCCTTTATTTATTCCGAAACAATTTAAAAATCTATAGCACACTACCACTCAATATCAAATGGGTGAGAACTTCAATTTTTATCTAATGTAATTTCAAAAACTTGTATCGACATATTATGCCTAATAGTCAGGATACTAGGGTATTTCAATGATGGTCTTTCAGATATAGAAACTTTTTCACATTTTTCATATACACCGACAAAAGTTTCTATTATAGATCTTAACTGTTGTATACTAATAATAGAGTGCTTTGATTTATCTAAATCATTGAAAGCAGATTTAACAGATTCTGTAGGAACAATTAAATAATTATTTATTTTATGGAAGCTCTCAAAGTAATATACGTGGTTATTCGATCGTATCGGAATCGACAGGTATTAGTACACACGATTTCATGTGTCCCAAAAGGTAAGTACACATCTTTTGA
>JABSQI010000461.1 GCA_013215905.1 Legionellales bacterium
ATAAAAATAGTATACATATACAAATCTCACCCGTTAATTCTGGAATATTAGAATTTCTACAAAAACATGAATTTGATCTAATGTTCATCGGACGCCATGGTAAATTTGGTATATCAAGGTTATAAGGATCTTGTACAAATATAATCTCACATTCTGCAGATTGTGATATATATATAGTAAGAACAGAAAGATAATTAATTTTTTGTTTCCACATCCAAAACATATTGTGGAACTAAACATCATTGATCTTTCCGAATTATATTTTCTCCAGTTGCAATTCCTACAATTTTGATACAATGGCAACAGCTAGAAACACATCACAAGGCAATCTTGCTAATCAAATATTATGAATGGCAAATAGTATAAGAACAGAGAAATTATCAGATTAAGACATTTTTCAAAACACTGTAGAGGGAGAATTCCGTGTGAGGACGTTAAATTATTATTTTTTGACGTTGAATAATTTGAAGTGTTCTTTATTAAATCCGGTGAACATATTTAGTCACAAAATAATTTAATAAGAGAGTAACAGGTGTGATAATTATCCTTACAAAAATAGTAATAGATTCCCACGAATATAAAGTATTCAAATGTATATACTTACTCAAAAAATATATTAAATGAGAAAAGAACCAGATACTACATAATTGAGATAATATAAATAGAATATACTTAAAAGCAATACGTTTATTACTATCAATATAATTTTTATTTTTTGTCACTACAAATACATAAGTTATAGAAATTAAAGAGCTAATGTAGTTGGTATAAAATACATCACATTCACAAACATATATCAACAGTGCAAATATTAACATCATGATTATCCATCCAATACCACAGGTCACAGAATAAGACAAAAAATCCTTAGGAGTATTTTTAGCAATAATCGTCAACATAATCTTCGTGCAATATTAATAAAATTTCTTTAGTTTAACTTATAACTCATATCTAATTAACATATCTCAATATCTTTCTAGCCTATAGAGAATTTGGCTTCTTTACCACTTTTGTAAAACATCTTGACTGTATCTAATGAGTATTTTTTAAGATCATATCCTACCAAAGACAATCTCTTATAAATATCATTTGGAATTGTAATTATATGGCAACCAACACTTTCAGCCTGAAATATATTGAACAGTTCTCTAGTACTAGCCCAAATTAGTTCTGCTCCAGGCTTTGACTTAAGAATATTCACACTTTCTTTCATAATAGGAAGTGGGTCTATGCCTGTATCAGCTATTCTACCAGCAAAAACGGAGACATAGCTTGGAACACCATCTGTTAAATTTTCTGTTGCTTCTTTAACTTGGTCTAATGTCATAATTGCAGTGATATTTACTTTTATTTTTTTCTCTGTTAATGATTTTATTAAACCACAAAGAGATTCACCCTTAGTATTGGTAATAGGGATCTTCACATATACATTATCACCCCAAGTACTAATTATCTCTGCTTGTTTTGCAATTTCATCAATATCATCGCTAAATACTTCAAAAGATATTGTTTTATTTTTAATTTTTGCTATACAAGATTTTGCAAATTTTTCATAATCAACTACTCCAGATTTCAACATCAGAGTCGGATTAGTAGTAAATCCTTGAATATATGGTTTATCTACAGCTTCAACTATACTAGTTTCACCTGCGCTATCTAAAAATATTTTTGTTTTTATACTTTCTATGTTAGTCATTATCTTCACTCCTTTTTTTAATCCAGATTTAAATGAATGTAATCTAAGAACCCACTCAGATGTATAATTGTAACCTTCAGGTATTTTAAATTTCATTTAATATTTTGAAAATT
>JABSQI010000462.1 GCA_013215905.1 Legionellales bacterium
AAGGAATAGATCCTACAGGAACATATACAATACCTGATATAGCCCCAGATAAACCTGGAAGAAAGCTAAAAGGAGAACAGGTAATTATGGAATATCAGGAACTAATTATTGCTGACTTACAAGAATCTTTTGAAAATGTAAAAAAGATCTTTGAAAAAGCTGATGGTAAAATAGATTACAGAAGACTTTTAAAAGAACTTAGACAAGAAGTACTAGATCAAGGTTTAGGAATGGAATATCTAGAAGCTTTAGAAGAAGTAATTATTGAAGGAGAAGTAAGACCTGTTTTAGAGTTATATCACCCAGTACATTCTGCAAGAATAGAAGCTATGTTAAACTCTTTCTTTAAGAATAGAGTAACAAAACAAAAAATAGCTGGAGGTCAGTTTATAAACACTAGTTCTTTTGGCGTATCTCAGCACCTTAAATTACATATAAACAAAAAAACAGGTAACATTCATATGGATGTAATGCTTCCCGCCTGGTCAAAGAGGTTTTTTGAAGATGGTAAAGAAGTAGATATAGAAAAACTTAAAAAAGCAGGATTATTAGATCTAGTAGGCTATCGTATTCCAAATGAGCATAAGTACTCTGACTTTGTTTTAAACGTCGTAGGATTCACCCCAGCCGTTTCTGGCGGACAAATAATACTGCCAAAAGAAGTTACAACGTATGCAGGACTAGATTTTGATATTGATAAGTTCTTTGTAATGGTTCCTGCATTTACTAAAGAGAATGGAGAATTTAAAAAGATAGAGTATATAGATGAAAAACAAGCTAAAGAAAATCCAGACGAATTATATAAAAACTATTTAGAAAGAGTTAAAAGAACTAAAAAAGCTAAAGAAGTATTAAAAGCTATTGATTCTCGAGATATGAAAATCCTAGATGAAGAAGGTGAGATAGAAGATATACACCATACGTTTAGGAAAAAGATGAAAGCAAATAAAAAACTAGCAGACCAGTTTCTTAAAGCTCTAGGAATAGATACTATGGACGAAGCTATTACAGAACTTGAAAATATGGGAGAAATCCTTTCTAAAGAAGAGTTTGAAGCGCAGTCTATTCCAATGCAAAACGGTAAAGCAGCTCGTGATAATCAAAAAATAGATATAATCAGATCTATTCTTACAAATAAAGCTACTGCTATTGATATACTAAACGTAGGTAGTTTTGATGTATATACTAATCTTGCTACAAGAGTAAGACTAATGGAAAAAGGAGATACTACAAGAGCTTTAAAACTAACAGACTCACAGTTAAGAGAAGAAAGATTTAAACTAGATGAAGAAGAAGGATTAAATATGAATCTTCCTTCTACACAACTAGAGTTCTTCTCTAGAAATATGACTGGTGTAGATTTAATAGGTATAATGGCTATACAAAATACTCACCACGCTAAAGCACAGCTTACAAACATGCGTATTTTAGATATGTATGGACTTAAATTTAATGGAGAAGTATTTACAGACCTCAACTTAAGTGAGAAAGACGGTATTAGAATGTCTCAAACACTAGCATCATTATTAGCTGCTGTTGTGGATAATGCTAAAGAACCTATATCATCTTTCCTTAATATTAATACCTATACAGGAAATACTGTTGCTATGATGGCAAGATTAGGAATAGATGAAGAAACTCTGTTCTACTTTATGGGAAATCCCATTCTTAAAGAAGTCTCTAAAAATTTCTTTTCAAGAAGAGGTTCTCTAGGAATGACAATGGCTTCAGACTCATCTATTTCAGATGCTATTGAGCCTTCAGTTAAAGTATTACAAGAAATTCATAGAGAAACCTACGGTAAAGAA
>JABSQI010000463.1 GCA_013215905.1 Legionellales bacterium
CAGGGTTGTCCAAGTCAGTTAGTCTCCGATTCAGTAAAAGACAGCGGAGAGTTTGGATTACAAATAGGGCAAGCTATTCAAAATGAATGGTTCAGAAAAGATGGTGGGCAAAGTAGATTTTACAATCAATGGGCTGACTTTCATAGACTTCGTCTATATGCTCGTGGTGAACAATCCATACAAAAATACAAAAACGAACTAGCTATTGATGGTGATTTAAGTTATTTGAACTTAGATTGGACACCTGTTCCTATTATTCCAAAATTTGTAGATATTGTAGTCAATGGAATGGCTGATAGGTTATTCAAAGTAAAAGCCTATGCACAAGACGGAATGTCATTAGATAAAAGAAGCAGATATCAGGAAGAGTTAGAAAAAGATATGCTTGCAAAGCCAATAATGAAACAAGTTCAACAACAATTTGGCGTAGATACATTTAGAATGAGCGAAGAGGAGGTTCCAGAAAACAATGAGGAACTTGCTTTACATATGCAGTTAAAATATAAACCTGCAATAGAAATAGCAGAAGAAGAAGCAATAAATACAGTTTTATCAGAAAATAGATATCAAGATATTCAAAAACAACTCTATTATGACCAAATGGTTTTGGGTGTTTCAATGTGTAAACATTCTTTTAAACCAGGTTCAGGAATATCCATTGAGTATGTAGATCCAGCAAATGTTGTTTATAGTTATACAGAAGATCCAAATTTTAAAGATTGTTTTTATTGGGGTGAAATCAAAACGCTGCCAATAATAGAGTTGATGAAAATAGATCCTAGTCTTACTCGAGCAGATATGGATGAAATATCGAAGTATAGTCAGAGCTGGTATGATTATAATAATACAGCACAATATTATAACAACAGTATGTTTAGTAAAGATAGCGCTACATGCTTATTTTTTAACTACAAAACTACACATACTTTTACCTATAAAAAGAAAGTAAATAATTTAGGAGCAGAAAAAGTAATCGAAAAAGATGACACTTTTAATCCTACACCAGAAATGCAAGAAGAAGGAAAATTTGAAAAAATTTCTAAAACAATAGATGTATGGTATGAAGGAGTAATGGTTATGGGTACAAACATTATGTTGAAGTGGCAAATGGCAGAAAACATGGCAAGACCTGCATCTGCTTCACAAGAAGTGTATCCAGAGTTTATTGCTTCAGCACCTAGAATGTATAAAGGTATATTGGAGTCGTTAGTTAGAAGAATGATAACTTTTGCCGACTTAATTCAAATTACGCATTTAAAATTACAACAAGTCATTGCGAGGGTAGTTCCAGATGGAGTTTTCATTGATGCTGATGGCTTGAACGAAGTCGACTTAGGAACTGGTAATACTTATAATCCAGAAGACGCTTTAAGAATGTTTTTTCAAACAGGTTCTGTTATTGGTAGGTCTTTCACACAAGATGGAGACTTTAATAATGCTAGGGTTCCGATTACTCAACTAAATAATAATTCTGGACAAGCAAAAATACAAAGTTTGGTTGGCACATATAATCATTATATGCAAATGCTAAGAGATGTTACAGGACTTAATGAAGCAAGAGACGGATCAACTCCAGACTCTTATTCTTTAGTTGGGTTGCAAAAATTAGCAGCTTTGAGTAGTAATACAGCAACAAGGCACATCTTAGATGCTGGATTAGTAATGAGTGAAAGATTGTGTACTGCACTTTCAAGCAGAATTGCTGATTTGCTAGAGTTTTCTACTTTTAGAGAAGAATTTGTAAATCAAGTAGGAAAGTTTAATGTTGCTATATTAACAGAAATATCTCAATTATATTTAAGTG
>JABSQI010000464.1 GCA_013215905.1 Legionellales bacterium
AGTTCCTACATTAGCTGGTTTGTTATATGTGCCTGTAGGTTTAGTTGGTATAGTTACATTAGGAATAGTTGGTCTCGTTCCTTGAGGTCTAGTATAATAATAATTACCCCAGCCCCATCCATAATAAGGAGATGGTCTCCAATAATTATGATAATAAGGATATGTATGGTATATGTTTTGATACACTCTAGGTCTTAATGAATTAACATCAAGCTGTATTGTATCACCTTCAGCTGTTACAGCTAAGACTTTTATAGTATTCGATGGTGCCGGTGTTAATGATGCGCAGCTACTAACAAAGGCCGCAATGACCGCCACATAAAGGACAAGTTTCCATATTTTCATTATTTAGTTTTTCTTTTTCTTATTTTTCTTTTTTTCTTTAACGCTTCCCAGTCTTTTTTCAAATATGTTTGAATTTTTATAACTGTTGTTTCGCCGCAAGTATTCTTTCTAATTACTTTTACTTTGTAGTCACTTACTTTTTCTACAATAGTTGTAACACAGTTTTTTCTCTCCTGTGCATTAGTATTAAAAGTTATTAATAATAATAATATTAAAGTTATTTTTTTCATTTATTTTAGTGTTATGTTCAGACCAACTGAACTGTTATATATTTCTGAATCCCAGAATTTAGTATATTCACCTTCAAAGAATATTCCTATGCTTCTGTTTATTTTCCAACCAAATACTAATCCTGTTTGGTAATCTTCCCATTGATCATAATCTTCATCTCCACCTATAGTTGGACCACTATCTAATCCCCAGTTATTTCTATTTAAATAACTAAATTGCTCATCACCTTTTACATACTTATGATAAGGTAATAAATAAGAACCATATAAGTGCATCCAGAAGTTATTTTTATAATGGTACCAGTCAAATCCGACTACAGGAGATACTACTCCAAAACTATCTATTTCTGACCACATTTCTTCATTATAACGATTCATAAGATCAGTGAATACTGTCTCTCTAAACTCTAAATCCGTATGAGCTACAATATTACCATCTGGGTCAGTCCAATACCAGTCATACAATGTTTGACCTTGATATTGAGTTGTAGTATAATGATCATCATATCCATAATAGAAACCTAAAGTATACCAAGGATTTACTGCATTACCATTTTCATCTGCTTCGTTTAACCAAATTTCTATAGGATTATAACCATAAGGTCTTTCATGTGTACGATACATTATTCCTGCAGATAAACTAAATTTCTTACCAATAGGTAATTTAGCTCTTAATTCTGCTGATTGATAATTAAAATCTACTTTACCTTGTTTTCTACTTTCAACTTTAACCATATGGTATTTACCACTATGTTTTAAAAAGTATCTATGGTTATCGTATAGCTCATCTCTCTCTCTTTCTTTTTCCCAATGAAACACGTATTCTAATCCTTTAACTGGAGAATTAGTAGCAGATAAACCTACATTGTTTTCAGTACCATCATAATAGTGTGCACCTTTTACTTCATAATCATATCTAGCTAATTTTCTAATACCTACACCATATCTATAATCAAATTCATGATAAACAGTTCCATCTTCTACAACTGGAATATCATATAATCCACCACTTGGATTAGTTCTAACGAAATAATTCGGTATATTTTCTTTTGGATTTTTCATATCACCAGCTACATAAATAGTACTATATTTAAATAACTCGTCATAAATAGATTTAAAAAATCTACCTTTTTCTTTTTCTTGCCCACTTATATTAAACGTGATAAGTAAACAAAGGGTAAGTAAAATTTGTTTCATTTTTGTTGTGTTTTATTTATTATGCTCCTT
>JABSQI010000465.1 GCA_013215905.1 Legionellales bacterium
ATATATAATTTATTATAAGACTTATAATAAATTATATATTTTGTTTTTTTATTTTCTTATAAAATCAAAATACTTCCATTTTTAAAGTTAACTATACAAATAAGATTTATTCTAAATGATTAATGTAATCATGGTTTGTCAACAGATACAAAACATGAGGGGCTAGTTTGTGAACACTTGGAAGATTAGGATTAATAAAATCTCCATCAATATCTCTTTTTAACCCTATTCTTTCCATTACTTTAATAGAAGGAACATTTATTTCACTAGTAAAAGAAACTACCTTTTCTAATTCAAAATCTGTAAATGCTCTCTTTAATATTTCCTTAGCGGCTTCAGTTGCATACCCTCTTCCCCAATATTTTTTGGATAGCCTCCAACCAATTTCGAATGCTGGAGTAAAATGAGCCTTGAAATCGGTGTAATTTAACCCAACGAAACCAATACAATGCTCCACGCCAAAAGGCTGCACTGCATATAGCCCAAACCCATATTTTTCAAAATGTCTTTCTATTTTTTCAATTAACTGAATCGTTTCGACCTTATTTTGAAGTGCAGGAAAATATCTCATGACCTCAGGATCACCGTTAATTTCTATCATAACTTGATAGTCAGCAATATCCCATCTTCGTAATAATAGTCTTTCAGTTTTAATATCCATATCAATAATTTATGTGAAATTTTTAACCACCTTGATTATACATCATAGCTATGTTGAAATATATGTGTATAATTGCAAGTGTAAAATTTAATGATTTGGCGGACCCATGGCTCCCTAGCAATGGAATTTTGTGAACCCCGTCAGGCCTGGAAGGGAGCAGCGGCAGCAATATTACTTGTGCATAGAACGAGCTTTGGGAACGCCCTAAAAAATATATATGGATAATAACTATAAAGCCCTAGCAAGAAAATGGCGCCCCAAAAAATTCACTGAGTTTGTTGGCCAAGAAAATATTGTTAAAATATTAACTAGCTCATTAGATAATCAAAGATTACATCATGCATACCTATTCAGTGGCACAAGAGGAGTTGGTAAAACAACTCTGGCTAGGTTAATAGCAAAATGTATTAGTTGCCAAAACAAAGTTTCTAGCTCTCCTTGTGAAAAATGCTCTACATGCCAATCAATTAATCAAGGCTCATATCTAGATCTAATAGAGGTTGATGCAGCATCAAAAACAAAAGTAGAAGATACTAGAGAGCTTCTAGATAATATACAGTTCTCACCTTCTATTGGTAAATTCAAAATTTATATAATTGATGAAGTACATATGCTATCAAAACATAGCTTTAACGCTCTGCTAAAAACCCTAGAGGAACCTCCTGAACATGTGAAATTTATATTTGCTACAACTGAAGTAGATAAATTGCCAGTTACTATAATATCTAGATGCATTCATTTTAAATTAAAAGCTATAACTGAAGACAATATCCAAGACCATTTAATAAAAATACTAAATGAAGAAAATATTACTTTTGAAAATTCTGCAATTGCAGAAATTGCTAAATCAGCAAATGGTAGCATAAGAGATTCTCTGAGTATTCTAGAACAATGTATTGCGTTTTGTGAAAATAAAATAACTTTAGATAAAATTTATGATATTTTAGGAACCATTAAACATGATCATATATACGAACTATTCTCAATGGTCATAAAACAAAATGCTACCGGAGCTCTTCATAAGATTGCTAAACTTGCCGAATTATCTATAGATTTCAATAAAATGATAGAAGATATAATCTCTTTACTACACAATATAGCATTATCACAAGCATCTTCACAGCTAACAGAACATTTAT
>JABSQI010000466.1 GCA_013215905.1 Legionellales bacterium
ATACACATACCCTACTTTGTGTTAGGTACCCCCCGGGGGTAAACCTTGCCATACTAGAATAAAAAGGTGGGACAAAAAGATTGTGGCATATATGACGTTTGAAATGTCAATAAATCTATTCAAGACGCAAAAGCATGCCTCTATTCAAGGGCTTTCCAACGATATAACTTTCGTTCAGTTTGAACTTTATGCTCGGGTTTAAGTTCGAATACAGTGGTCCGCTACCACGCGTCATGCTAATGGATCCTTTACGTTTTTTAAATATATATCCACAAAATATAAAAACTACCATAAAAAACACATTTGTTTCCAAAAACAGTAATCTTTTATTTAAAATTTTCAAAATAATCAAAATTTCTTATAATTTTGCGCAATTTAGACTTTAATGAAGGTCGACTTGTCTAATCTCTCATAGCTGTGTCAGAGACCTTAACCTACCCATTACGTATACTAATTTTTCAGTCAATCAGAAATCAGGAACACTAATTTTTTAGGGTGTGTTAACTTCCTGGCCTAGCCCAGTTCGAAAATTACCCCCACCCGACTCTCCCTTAACACATATAATTCGCCGAAATTAATTAATCTTTACAAATGGGTTTGAAATTTCTTATCAATTGTTCCCGTTTAAGTATCCCCGTTTAAGTATTTACCTATGCCATTTATACTATCAACTTCGTACGGTATGTCAGCATAAAATGTAAGCCGCCAAAACTGCAAGCATGTTTTGTCTGTGATGTCACAAATCGGTCACATTTGCTCATTACCTTGTCCAAGTTGGCAACATAACGCAGACACATTTACACTTTTGAACTTATAAAGGTAATTTAAATAAACAAGTCATTAGTAACAATATAAATAAATTTACTTCTCCGGCGATGTTGAAATTCGCTTATCGTTTGTCGCAGATATGCTTATACAGACCCCACTCCGATGCGAGGGTGTTCCATTCCCGTATTTACGACTTTAACACTACCTGCCCCGGGGTATTTTTGCTACCTCAAGTCCGGGGGGGGGCAAAGTTTGCCCCCCCTAATTTTGTTGGTACTTTTACTTCTATCGTATGCCCACCAAATTTTAACACGTTGTGTATAGCCATGAAATATTACGATTTGACAACTTTTGCGCTGATTTGATAATTTTTCACGCCTTTATGACGTCATTTGTGATGTCATTGGCTCAATTAGGCCAAAATTAGGTAAATGTGCAAATATTTCAAAAAAGCTGAAAATGGGGTTAATAACACTTAAAATCAAAGTAACTCATTGAAATAAGTAATTTAGCAATCTTTTATGCAAATTAAGGTATATTTCATTAATGTAGAAGATTTTGAAAAATCACCGAATTTGCGTTTGAGATACCAGAAAATTGCAAAAGGTGCTGTAAAATCCAAAATAATGTATATGAGACCACAAAAACTTTCAAAAACGTGGAAAGTGGGTACAATTTTAGTCCGTGTGGACTGAAATTTCCACAGAATGTGCGTAAATAAAAAATAACTTGCGATATATTACAATTTCTGACCGAGAAAAGATCAACTCCGCTGTTGGACGCGCTCAGGTGGTTCAACACCCACATAAGCGACTTTGGTAATTTTAGTTCCGTTTAGGCTAAACTTTTCACAGTGTGCGTAATAAAAGGAGTAAATTGGCATTATAACAATTTTGAGCACAAAAAGGGTCAACCCCTCTCCCTAGGGAATAGACCCGTTTGACGTTCCCTCTCCATATCAGCGACTTTGAAAGACACCCACATCCCATTGTAACACTTTCTGAGCATTTTTTCTATTGAAAAATACATAAG
>JABSQI010000467.1 GCA_013215905.1 Legionellales bacterium
CATTATTCTGGAAGTGTTTATAATAATTTTTATGGTAATCAATATGAATCTCAAGTAACTTTTACATTTAATCCACAACCTACAAGAACTAAAACATTTAAAACAATAAGTTATACTGGTAGTAATGGTTGGACAGCTACAGTATTAACAAATGATTACACAGGGGTTGATACAAACCCGCAAGATCCAGGTTTAGGAGATACTACATATAGAGATACAGGTCAAACTATATTAAGTTATGATGACGGATATTATACAGATCCTGTTACAGGTGTAGAATATAGAGCAGGTTTCTATAGAAAACAAAATGTATATTATGCGGCTATAAAAGGAAACGGTGGTAGCGGTATATTAGCTGGTCAAGTAATACCTTCTAATATAGATACTACTGGTTTAAAAGCTCAATACTTAACAGTAACTTTAAAAGAAGATGGAAATACAGATCCTACAGGAGCAAAACAATTGTTTAGTGTAGGAACTGAATATAACAATAGATAATTATATGAAATTTAATGTAAGAAACTTAACAAAGGATGATTATAAAATTCTTGTTGAGTGGTGGGATTGGTGGCCTGGATGGGTTGCACCACCTCAAACTTTTTTACCAGAAACAGGATTGATGGTAACTAAAGATGATAAAAATATAGCAGCGTGTTATTATTATTTAACTAACTCGCAAGCAGCTTTTGTTGAGTGGATTATATCAAATCCTCAATATAGAGACAAAGATAGAAAAGAAGCTTTAGCTACATTAATAATGGTAGCTGAACAAGTGTTAAAAAACCTAGGTGTTGTTCATGTAATGACTATGAGCAGACATCCAAGTTTATTAAAAATACATAAAGAATTAGGTTGGACTATAGATCCAAAACCTTCACATGAAATAATTAAAAACTTATAATATGGCAGCAGTAGCAGCAATCGTCGGAGGAGTAGCAACGGCAGTAGGTGGAGCAGTTCAAGCAGGGCAAGCGCATAAAGCTATGCGTAGTGCTCGTAATGCTAAAAACGATGCAAAGTTTAAAATGGAAGCGGCTCGACAAAATAGACGAGAAATTACAAATCCTTATGCAGGAGTAACTGATTTATCTGGTTTAGCTAGTGATTTATCTTCACAAATAACTAATCCCTTCAATAATTTACAAGTATCTACAGCCGCAGCTGAGTTTCAAGCAGAAGAAACTGATATTGCTTTAGCAAATACACTAGATACGTTAGAGCAAACTGGTGCTAGTGCAGGTGGTGCCACAGCTTTAGCATTAGCCGCCTTAAAATCTAAACAAGAAGTATCGGCTAGTATTTCTGAACAAGAAGCCGCAAACTCTATGGCTAGAGCACAAGGTGAAAGAGCAGCTCAAGATGCTAAAGTTAGAGCAACAGAAAGGTATCAAGATACTTTAATAGAACAACAAACAAGAGTACAAGACTCTGAAATAGCTGGTGAAATTTTTCAATATCAAGCTCATGAGGCTAGATCAAATGCTGATATAGAATTATATGCAGGATTATATTCTGGTCACGCGGCAAATGAACAAGCCGCTAGAGCAGCTAAAGGTAGCGCTTCTGCAAGTATGATTGGTGGTATTGGAGATATGGTAGGTGGATTTTTCCCAAGTAGTTAAGAATATAAAATATGAATACATTAATACAAGCACATAACGATAAAATGAACAGATTAGTTAACGTATCTTCACAAAGACGCGCTAATGAACTAGATTTTTTTACAGAATGTAGTATTAAATATCAAAAATATTTAAATGCACCATTGGCTCTTAATCCTCATGAAGGTAAAAA
>JABSQI010000468.1 GCA_013215905.1 Legionellales bacterium
GTTCTGTATGCTTCAATCATTTTAGGGTCTATTTCGTTACATCCTAACACATCAAATCCAGCTAGTTTATACCCCATAGTAGCACCACCACCACAAGCAAAACAACTAAATACGGTACCTTTATCTTTTGTGAACTTTGCATCTTTCAAAGTCCATTTGTATGAGAATTTATATTTCATTATTTATAAATAATAAATTGTTTTATCTATTTTATCTATTTCTGTTTTAGACGGTCTATACCTAAAGTTATTAATTATTGTAGACATTTTAGAGTTAAAATCTGGATCTACTTCTATAAATCCTGATACCGTTTTACAACCATGCAAAACAGTTGCATGATCTCTATTAAACATACTACCAACATTAGAACAACCAATGCAAAAAACTTTATGCAAAATATAAAACAATACATGCCTAGTTTCCGATAAGTTTCTATGTTGTTTTTTTGATTTTAAATCTTCAATAGTTACAGAATTAGAATTACATACGTAATTTATTAATTCATCTATTTTGTTATCCTCTCTTATATCTACATGATCAAAAGATGGTTTTATCCAGTAATTCATATTATATTGTTTTTGATTTATTAATTTTATAAACTCCATAAGTAGATACATTTCCATATCTATTAGTAAACTTTCTGCTATTTGTTAAAATAGAATAGCCCTCTTTACGTAATAAATAAATCTTATCACTTAATCTAGTAACTCCATACTGCTCAATAGCTTCTATGCTTGTTATACTTCCAAAGTCTAATAAATGCTTTAATATTTCTTCTTTTTGATTTGTTGGTTTCATGTTTTTAGTTTTTAAAAGGGGCTTTTACACCCCTTATTTAATTAAAATAATTCTTTTTGTACCGCTTTTTCTCTAAACCTTTTATCGGCTTCTTGTACATTTAAAATAGCTTGTTTATAATAACTATCTTTTAATTCAATACCAATAGCCTTACGACCTAAAGAAACAGGACTAAAAACTTCGCTACCAACACCCATAAAAGGAGTAAATACAACTTCATTAGGATTAGAATATAGTTCAACTATTCTATCAATTACATCTAATTGCAAAGGGTGTACATGCTTTTCGTCATCCTCTTCTTTTGTTTGCTTAAATGGAAGTATATTATCTATTCTAATATCATCCCAAACACTAGAGGCGTAACGCTGCCAAATGTAATGGCTTAATTTATTGCTTTTTGGGTCTTTATGGTTTTTAAAAGTCTTATTTAGATAATCCCATAATTGAGCCTCGTTTAAATCTGAATCATTAGCATTATTCCAAGCTCTTAAAATATTTGGTAAAACTGGTATTTCTCCAGCATAATATTTTAACCCGTTTTCGTGTGTTACTGGCACTTCATTTTCTCCTTTCTTAGTAAATATTAATACATAATCAGGCATAGCAGTAAAACACTTAGTAGAATCTTCTACTATAAACTTATGCATTAAACTTTGCACCATAGTACGCATACGAACCTTTAAAGGCTCTTTCCATATTGTAATTCTATTACGATATTCAAAGCCGTACTTTTCATGAAGCCTTATTATTTCGTGTGGAAAATCCCACAACCTACAAGTATTATCAAATACATCAGTACAATGAACAGCATTTATACGACCATTTTTAGTTATCCTAGCCATTTCTTTAATTAAATACTCATACTGTTCTGCGTTCAAGAACATTAACTACGACAACAATCGAGACATCTCGATACTGATACCGACGCGCTATCGCACTTCCCTACAAACTAATTAAAATATTGTACAAACCATTTCCAATTCAAGCTTTTTGCT
>JABSQI010000469.1 GCA_013215905.1 Legionellales bacterium
TTTATGGGTTGATGATTTTGGATGGGAAAATACAATTTATCAACCAGAAGACTTTAAAGAAATTGAAGTATTTGGAATGGATAACGAAATAGGTGTATTATTGTTTTTTGGAATATTTAAGAACGATAAAAAAAGATTATTAAGGGGCTCGATTTAACCAACCAATAAAACAAATAAAGAAGTGATTATGGGAATAAGAACAAAATACAGTAGCTTAGATATGGTCAGGATGGGTCGATTTGCAAAAGACAATCCTAAGCTAAAACCAATACCTCTAATAAATGCGTATTGTAAAAAATACCCTGAAGTAACAGAAGAACAGAAATTAAAAAACATTAGGAATTGGCTTGATGATATTGATATTTTAACACATTAACAGAAACAAAAACAGTAAGTAAATGAACATACTAAAAATAGAACTTGAACCTGGCAATTCTGATGTAAGAAGTTTAGTTGTAATTGAAGAAACTAAGCGCGATATAAGATTAGTATTTAAAGATTGTGAAGAAACTATAACGTGGAGATTTAAAGATAAGTCTATAAGTCAAATTACTGAATCAATCAGAAAAGCAGAGAGGGTTATTACTGTCCTTGAATGTCTGCAAAATAATTTAAAAGAGAAATTAATAAAACAGTAAGTAAATGAAACTTAAACTAAACAATTATGAAAAAGATAAAAATAAATTACTATTCCTTAATGGAGAAAGATACTCCTGACGAGTATGAAGCAATAAGTACTATAGAACTTGATTTTATATCAGATGCTGTAGCATTTATAGATGCTTTACCAAAAGACAGAGTTATAACAAAGATAAGTGATATAACTAACCTAGAAGAAATATCAACTATATATGCTGATGAGAGTGTGTATGGTTAAACAATACTATGTTTCATAGTGATTAGTTTAAGTTAGATTAGGGTGTGCATTAATTTGGACACCCTTTTTAAGTATATAACTATTTTATGAAATACATTAACAATTTTATTAATTAATAAACAAATAAACAAGTCAATATGGCGAAGAAAAAAAATGAAGTAGCTGCTCCAGGGCAGTTTTCAATGGATGATGTACCTAACTTACTAGCACAGGTAACTAACAAGATGGATGCGTTAAGAGCTAAATACGGAGGTGATTCAGATGATACACCTGCAGATGGTAATTTAGATGGTTTTGGTGATTTAAAAGCTAATGATGATATCCCAACATTAGTTAGAGCACATAGCGCTATTGTAGGTAGAGAGGCAGCTTATAAAGTATCTGCTAAAGCATTAGATGTTAACTTAACAAAACACCCGTTTAAACTTAGTGGTTCATCAGCACCAAAATGGATAAAGTTCATTAAAAGAAGAATTGGAGAAGTTACTTATGCTGCAGATCTAGCTAAACTTCAAGCTACTAAAGATAAACTTACTAAGTATGTATCTAAGGAGCAACAATTAAACTCTGACATGCAAGATATCGCTGCAATGTTAGCTGATTAGTATTAATTAGTAAATAAAGTTTAATATCTCATTAATGTTGAGTTATTCTTCCCTTTTCTACCATATGAAACATTTTTGTTCTGTTTTTGGCCATTTAAAGCGTCGACTAGGGTGTCGTCAAATTTATTGCCTATTGAAAGGGGACACAAAGTGTATGGTTTTACTAGTTGGGTGATGGTGTTATAATCGGTCAAACACTCAATAAAAATCTTTATATACATATGAAGAGAAATAAAAAGGGGTCGACTGTCAAATGTATTTTAAATAAAAAAAGGGTTGACTGTCGACCAAAATCTGAGATTT
>JABSQI010000047.1:0-6530 GCA_013215905.1 Legionellales bacterium
ATTTAGACTATAAAGAAGATTCATCCGCTGACACAGACATGAATGTTATAATGACATCATCTGGGCAATATGTAGAAATACAAGGAACTGCTGAAGGAGATGACTTTTCTCATGAGCAACTGTTTGAAATGCTTGAAAATGCAAAAAATGGAATTAATAAATTAATAAGCTTACAGCAAGAAGCAATTTAAGAACTAATTCCTGTATGTCCAAAACCTTGTTCGCCCCTAGCAGTTTTATCAAATGATTCTACTAGGGTAAAATCTACTTTTAATACAGGAATAAACATAAGCTGAGCAATCCTATCGCCAGGATAAATGGTAAATGGGTTGTCTCCCCTATTCCAACAAGAAATTTTTATTTCTCCCTGATAATCGGAATCAATCAACCCTGTCAAATTCCCTAATACAATACCCTGATTATGACCCAAACCAGATCTTGGCAAAATAGTAGCAGCTACATTTGGATCACCTATATATATAGCAATTCCTGTATGAATCAACTTAACATCATTCGGTTGCATCAATAATGGAATATCTATACAGGCACACAAATCAATTGCAGCAGAACCTGAAGTTGCATAATCCGGCAATGGTATTTCTTTACCCACTTTATCATTCAATATTTTGAGTGATACTTGCTTACTCATTGTTGATATCTTCACCTACTAAAATGAAGGCTAAACCTATGATCACCTCATGATTACTTCTAGAGTTATACTAAACTGCTTGACGATAGCCTTTCAATCTACTCAAATCAAAACCATTCTATGAAAGTTAGATTTTATTGTCAAATAACCCTTTTTACTTAAGATAAAGGAGTTTACTAAATAGTATTTGACATCCTCGTCGCCTAAATGGAGAGATTTTACGATATGAACAATAAAAATCTAATCTCAAAATTATCTTAAGTGAGTATTGCCCATAATATAGTCTTTTGCTTAAATAATAACCTTAAGAATTTTTCCTAAAACTTATCTGACTAGATTGCTCTATTAGCCACCGAACGCGAAAAAAACTTGCGTAGGGTGGCATACTCTGGTATAAGTTATAAAATAATTTAAATGTAGAGAGAACGATGTCCAGAGTTTGCCAAGTAACAAATAAAAAACCGATGTCAGGTCATAACGTATCCCATGCAAATAATAAAACTAACAGAAGGTTTTTACCTAACATCCATACCAAAAGATTCTGGGTTCCATCAGAAAAAAGATTTATCAAACTTAAAGTAAGTTCAAAAGGAATGAGAATAATAGATAAACTTGGTATAGAAAAAGTTTTACAAACAATTAACAAGGCTAAGTAAACATAATGGCAAGTAGTGTAAGAGAAAAATTAAGATTAGTTTCATCTGCTGGAACTGGATATTTTTATACAACAACAAAAAACAAAAGAAATCAAACAGATAAAATCACCCTAAAAAAGTATGATCCAGTGATCAGGAAACATGTTTTATTCAAAGAAAGCAAAATTAAATAGCTCTCTTCGTATCATTTCAATTACTTATAAAGTTATTTGATTAACATTAACGCAAGTTAAACATAACCCCAGGCAAACACTATTTTCATGGTTTAAACTTTAATTATAACCCTGGAAATAGTATGAAGAACTCTCTACAGCTTAATTTAAATCAATCATTAAAATTAACTCCCCAATTACAACAAGCAATCAAGCTATTGCAGTTATCTTCATTAGAATTACAAGAACTGATTCAAAAAGCCGCCCAAGAAAACCCTTTTCTAAAATTAGAAACAACAACATATACTCATCAATCAGAAACAGCAACTACAAATAATTCCCATATCAAACCACCTTTAAAATCCACATATAATTTAGATGATCAAAACAAAGATTTTGAAAATATCTATAAAACTGAGGAATCACTACACTCATATCTAGAATGGCAAATAAATTTAAAACCTCTTTCAGAAAAAGACAATATTATAGCTACTACAATAATAGATTCTTTAAATGACGATGGCTATCTAGATGATTGTTTAGAAGAGATATTAAGTGGCTTACAAAAAAATTATCCGGCGCTAGATATAGAATTAGATGAATGTGATGCAATGCTAAAACTAATCCAGCATCTAGATCCAATAGGATGTGGTGCAATGAATATGGCTGAATCGTTAAGTATTCAGTTATCACAGTTTGATACAAATACTCCTTTCATAGATACAGCTTTTAACATAATTAATAATCATCTTGATCTAGTGGCTAAAAATAACATTCCAAAATTAGAGAAAATTACTAAATTATCTAATACAGAACTAAACCAAATTTTAGACTTAATTAAATCCCTAGTTCCAAAACCTGGACAACGTTTCTCAAATGAACAAGCACGATACATAACTCCTGACGTAGTAGTAAAGAAAAACTTAGATAAATGGGAAGTACATTTAATACAAGAATCGAAACCACGTGTTAAATTAGATAATAATTATATTAATATCATTAAAGACAAAAGAAATTCTAAAGATGCAGAGTACATTAAAACTAATCTACAAAATGCTAAATGGTTAATAAAAAGTGTGCACACTAGGAACGATACTCTATTGAAAGTTGCTAATTTCATAGTTAATTATCAACAGGATTTTATCGAGCATGGGGACATTTCTATGAAACCACTTACACTTAGCACTATTGCAGAGAAACTTGACTTACACGAATCAACTATATCAAGAATTACCACCGAAAAATATATGCTAACACCAAGAGGAATATTCGAGCTAAAATATTTTATGTCAAGTCACATACAAACAAAAAACGGTGGTATTATTTCTGCTAAATCCATTCAAGCTATAATAAAAAAAATTGTAGAAATAGAAAGTCCAACCAATCCTTTAACAGATACTGAAATAAAAAATATGCTATTGGAACAAGGCATCAAAATAGCAAGACGTACTGTTACAAAATATCGAGAATCAGCCGGAATTTCGTCATCTAATATGCGCAAGCTTGTTTGTAAAGAAATATAATTTTTTTACAAACTATCTTAATTACTCTCAAATAAATCTTTTGAAGATATATACTAATCTGTTATAATTTTTATCTTAAGGATAGTTATATACTAGGCACACTTTTAAATAAAATATAATGAATATTTTAAGAAAACTTCTTAGCATCGATAGGGTAGCTGCTAACCAACCAGATAATTCATATAAGAAAGTCTTTAAACATCTCAGCTTTCTAATTGCAACAGCAGATAAAAAACTAAATTCAGAAATATTATTTGATTCTTTCATGCAAAGAGAGAAGCTTGGCAGCACATATCTAGGCAATGGAATTGCTATTCCTCATATTCGCTCTACACAGATTGATACATCATATGGAGCATTAATACAATTAGAAAACGGCATACAATCTTCTCAAAGTGATATGGAAATTGTTGACCTATTCTTTGGCTTTATTGTTCCAGAAAACAGTCATGAAGAGCACCTCCAAATTTTAGGGAGCCTGACAGACAAATTTAATGACTCCAAATTAGTAAATTCCTTGCATTCAGCTGAAAATTCTCACGTATTGTATAAAATAGCAACAAAATAACATTTTATTATATTCAATTCTGCTCAGAGTAAAATATTCACTAAAATAAGCTCAACTAAATCATTTTTCTATACTGTAGGGGCGCCTCCCTAGCGCTTCATACTATAAGTTCATTCAGAAAAGCATAAGAAAGCCCTGAAGCATATTTTATTAACCTCCCCTTTCTTTGTAATAGCAAATAAATTACCGTATAGCGTGAATTGTTCTATAAATGATCTTTTGTTGAAAATTAAAGCTTGAATTTGAACATTTTAATACAATGGTTGCACTTAACGAATATTTTGATATCCTAACCGTAAAACACATTGTAATTATGTATGTCAGTTTTATTAGTGCTACTCTAAATTAAAGAGGTGTTATGAGCAAAATATCCGAAAGAGGAAATATGTTAAGTAAGAAAATTACTATTACTAATAAATTAGGCCTGCACGCACGAGCATCAGCAAAATTTGTGAATACAGCAGCAAAGTATAAAAGTAAAATTAATATAGAAAGTGATAATAGATCTGTAAATGGAAAAAGTATAATGGGTATTTTGATGTTAGCAGCTAAACAAGGAACTGAGCTAAATATTCAGATTGAAGGACCTGATGAACATGAAATGCTTAATGCCCTTGAAAGTTTAATTAGTAATAAATTTGGTGAGAAAGACTGAGTTTATTCTGCAAATCTAACTGCTGGCAGGTGATTTATTGTTTGCTTGAATAGATTATAGCTGCTCATATTGCTCTCTAAAAATATTATAAAAACATCTAATTATACTATATTTATCCACTCAACTTTTTAGATAATCAAGTAGCCCGCAAATTAGAACGATTTTATACAGCATATTTAACAGATAAAGCACCACCATTCTTAATAGGTTGAACATTAACCTGCATATTTTTATATGGTTTAACAGTAAAATAACTAGTGGTAATAGCAATTGCTGCCCCAACTATAACGTCAATAGGTCTGTGTCTTTTAGCATAAACTCTTGAATGAGCAACAAAACTAGCAGCTATATAGGCAGGAGCGGCCCACTTAAATCCATAGCGCATATGTAAATATCCAGCACCAACAAAAGCGTCACCCGCATGCCCTGAAGGGAAACTATATTTGCCTCCATCAGGTCTTGTTACATTAAAAGTCTTTTTCACTGCTTCTATAGCTATATTAGTTATTACATAATCAAGATATAACTGGCCTACACCTACATAATCAGACTTTAATAGACTAATACCACCTGCTATAGCAGGAATATAAAAGCGCCCTATATCACCTATTTTTCTATATTTAGAGTCTTCTCCAGCATAAGATTATTGCATAGAGACAATAAATAATAGACAAATGGTGGCCTTTTTTAATATTAAAGGTAATAAAGAAATAAAATGTTTTGTATTTTTACGAAATGTGCTATTTATATAATTCATGCTTAATATAATACCATATGTATAATATTTTGTCAATCGGTTTTTTTTGCTCTTGTTTGTTTTGGATAGTTGCTGCTTCTTCCTAAGCGAAAACACCATGAAAGGCTAGAAAGTTAATAAAACGTGAAATCCATATAAATTAGATGTACGAAAAAAATCTAGTGAACTTTAGATCAAGCAGATTATTCTGAAGACTGTTATTGTTATTAAATCAAAGACAAATATCCATTTTTTTGACATTAAAGATATCAAAAAACAAAACTGTTTATATTATAACGAAAAGTACTATTTAATATCACTTCAAATATGATACTATATGCTATATTATTGCTAATATGATCATAAAAAATCTTATTGGTTGTTTTTAGATTATTTTAGTTTTAGAACAAATACCACACCACAAGAATAAAATTACGCCTAATTGTTGAAATTTTGACTAATTGGTGATATAATGACCTTATTGTTTCATATTAGAAGGAGAAGGTCATTTTGAGTCATGTTGAAAATAATAAACCCATTATTTGTCTTAGTAAATATTTAAAAGCATTTATTGCACTTATTATTTTCATAATAAGTCCTCTTAGCTATTCTGAGAATACCTATAGCGAAAGCATGATAAAAATAGGCGTACAAGCAGGGGACTACAGTATGCAAGAAACATTAGACAAAAGAATATTTTTTACTGGAGCAGTAGTCGCAAATAAAGGTTTTTTAATAAGCTATGAAAAATATTGCTATAAATATAAAAATTTTATTACAGCAGGGTTTGGGACTGGTTATGCTAAATGGGGAAATGAGAAATATTCTTTGTCATTAATAAGAGTATATCCAAATATCAAATTTTGGCTTATTAACAATTCTTTTATAGGGCTTTATATAAATGTAGGGGTTCCTGGCCCAACAATACTGAGTAAAAATCATTTAAATAATAGATTTCTAGGAAGCAAATTTATATTTAACGATATACTTGGGGTTGGTATTAGGTTAGGAAACAAAAATCCTATAGAGATTTCTTTTAATTTTCATCATTACTCGAATGGTAATTTAATAAGACCTAATCCAGGATTTGATGTCCCTGCTATCATCTGTATAACATTTTCAATATAATTTTTAGGCGCCCCTATTGATGCCGGGTTCTAGAAGAACCCGGCCTATAGTCAATTATATTTCTTCAAAAAATTTGTCATGGCATGTCTTTATATACCATTACTTCTTACTTATTCCTAATCTTATATTCACAATATTTAGAAACTTTACACGATAAAGTATATTTTTTAGTGGCTCAAAACCGACAAATTTATCAAATAGTTACTATAATCAAAATTATATGAATGCATCTCGAAGGATCGTTATTTCATGATTATGATCTTCAATATTTTGCATATTTTTTACTAAATCATAAACTTCAATGTTAAATATATCTTTGAATATTTTTTCATATTTTGTCGCGTTTTTATATATTATTCTTTCCTCAGGCAACGTCTCTCTTGTGGCCAATATAACTCTATTACTACTATTTTGGTAACGAAATATAGTTATATAATTTCCAAATGCAGCTTGATATGTAGCA
>JABSQI010000047.1:6540-9194 GCA_013215905.1 Legionellales bacterium
ATAAGAGTGACTATTGACTGATGTATTTGCTCCTAATACACCGGAAGGCTTTAAAATATTTTTTACTTCTTCAAGAAACTCAATTGTTGATAGATGTTTGGGGATATTCTTATCATTAAAGGCATCTAATATTATAATATCATACTCTATTGACTTACTAGATGCTTGCTGAATAAATTTCCTGCCATCAATAATATGAGTAATTAATTTATCATTATTCAGTGGCCATTTAAAATGGGTACGCGCCACATCTACAACAACTGGATCTATTTCTACCACATCCATTATACATTCAGGTAATATATGCCTTATTGCTTTTGGCAAAATGCCCACACCAAGACCTATAATAAGAATTTTTTTTGGTGAGTCGACAAAAAATAAACTACTCATTAAAGCTTTTAATGAACCGAAAATCATCTTTTGTGAATTATTATAGATACACCCCTGGTGCAATTTGTTATGAATTACTTCACTAGTATTGAAATCCATACATAAAATATCATTATATGTATTAACTTGAATCTTACCATAGAGAGATTTTTCTTGGAAAATAGTTCTATTATTTTGTCTATTAAGCAATACATTAGACATCCATAATAGAATGGGTAATAATATTATTACAAGTATAATAAAAATTTTCTTTGTTTTCATTTGATAATATAATCTGCAAAGATCTGATAAAATATAAATCTTCAAAAATATTTATTTTATACATCAAGCTTGGCACAACAGAAATATAAATGCAAAAAATATATTAATAAAATTTGGCATTTATCTAGAATTAGATTTTTTAACTATTATATTAAATTACTCATAAACTAATATTTGGGAAAGTTTTTAATAAATTCTTTTTCATTGAAGAATCGCGACTTTGTTCAGCAAGGGATAAAAGCATATTAAAATTATGTTTATTTTTCTTGTTTTTTATAAAATCTAATAACCCTAACTCATCTAATAACACTATATTAGCATGAGTCCCATATTTAACTGAAAGTAATAATAAGTGAATGCTAAATTTTTTTCTTTCATCTTCAGGTAAATACATACATTTTTTTGCCTGATTTGCAAAAAGGAAAAAATCTTCTGCTGTCTTCTTATCTTCTGATATATTAGCTTTTTCCATAATAGGACTTTTCTGAAATAATGGTTTAGATTTTTGCTTTATATCTTTTAATTTTTTCTTTATGAATGATTTATATGTAACACTATGTTTACAACCACATAACTTCAGTAAAGAAACTATTTCGTCTTTTTTTCTATTATGAGCCCAATCTATAGCATTAAATTTATTGCTACTAGTTTCATCTCTGAATAGCATAAAATTCTTAGATTCAACCATTAATTCTATATGCTGTTTAAATTCACCATTTTTTGCACCACATAGTTTTCTAAATATTACTCCTAAACGATCTGTATCTTGAACATATTTATTTATAAATATCTGTAACTTGGAGTAATTCTCATATTTCTTATCTTTAATAAATTCATCTTTTTTTCGTTCTATTAAATTTTGAAAATTTTGCAATATTTGCTCAGCAGAAACAATTTTTTTAGGTTTTAAGGTAATTTTTCTATACTCAGAAATAGCATAATTGCGACCTTCATCTAAGTTATTTAATATTTTTAAAGTTTCTCTCTTTATATACTCATCTTGATAATCTTGAAATAATTTTATCATTGCAAGATTTCTATGTATTTTTGCTATTTGATACGCTGTGAACCCTTTATTATTCTTTAAAGATGCAAAAGTATTATCTATTAATATGTGCTCCAAAATAATGCGACAATCGTAAATCACTGCAAAATGCATCGCCGTATTACCATAAATGGAACTCCTATGATTCTTAAAATCATCAAATGTAGACAAGCTTCTTAATAAAACAAATTGGTTATACATACATTTTTGAGATACTTTACACAAAGCTTCGCCAAGTTGCTTATAGCATTGTGGATTTTGATTTATAGTGCGTTCAAAGGTTGCTAAATTTATATAACCACTATTATGAATTATAAGGTCAATATCGTTACATGTACAAAAAGCTTTTCCCAACAAAACCAGATAGATAAATATAGTTATATTTCCCCAATTCATAACTACTCCCTAGCTGTATGAAACACGCTTTAGCTAATATTGTAAATTAAGAAGCAATTTACTATCAAGTTTATTCGTAATATTTTGATTATTTTTAATTATTAATAGGTCTCATTTAGCTTATAATTTTAGTCAGACTAAGAGCTAAGCTGAGTTTAATCCTGATTTAATTTTAGTATTAATACACCTTTTTCTTGCACAAACGAGAATTTCTTCAAAATAGACATCCCTAATAAAACATTATTAGATTCATCAGATGGCGTAATAGTAGCTTTTACATTCAAAAACTCGATCCCAGCAATAACTAAAGAGTCAATTATGGTAGTATACGCGCTAGTCTCACCACTAGCAGTCAACACCCGAATTTCTTTATCGGGTTTTAAACCAATCTCTTTAGCTTTATGTCCAGGGACAGATACTCTAGTCGCACCAGTATCAACTAAAAAATTTACTTCAAATACATTCACCCCCCCATCAACCATATAATGATTATATCTATTAACTTTCAGAGTAATTATTTGATCGCCAGAGTTAGTTGTTTCTACCCTCACCCTTGAGTTAG
>JABSQI010000470.1 GCA_013215905.1 Legionellales bacterium
CAGTTTGATTAGTCTTAAATAGACCCAACCCTTTAGCTGTGGCTCTATGTTTTGGTAATCTACCAATTAAGCTTTTTACTAATTTTATTTTAATCTACTTTTGACTGGACATACTCAGCCCCCATTATCTGTTCAATTTTTTTGCCACGTTTTGCAGCAACATGCTCTGGAGTTGCAATAGCTTGCAAAGCTTTCAAAGTTGCTCTTACAACATTAACAGGGCTTGTTGAACCCACACATTTAGCTAATACGTTTTTTACTCCTAAAACCTCAAAAACAGCTCGCATAGCACCACCTGCTATTATGCCAGTACCTTGAGAAGCTGGTTTCATAAATACTCTAGAAGCTCCAGATGAATAAGTAATTTCATGAAATAGTGTTTCACCATTTAAAGGTATCGTAACCATATTTTTTCTAGCAAAATCCATCGCTTTTTGAATAGCAACAGGAACCTCAGTAGCTTTCCCTTTACCAATACCAATTCTTCCAGCTCCATCACCAATAACAGTAACAGCAGAAAAACGAAAAGTTCTTCCTCCTTTTACCACTTTAGCTGTTCTTCTAACAGACACCAGTTTTTCTTGAATGCCGTCCGTATCTGTATTTACGTCAAATGAAGCCATTTTACCTCTCTATACTAAAAAACTAACCCGCTCTCTCTAGCACCTTCTGCTAAAGCTTTAACTCGCCCATGATATTTAAAACCAGACCTATCAAAAGCTACTTTTTCAATGCCTTTGTCTTTAGCTCTTTGAGCAATCTCTTTCCCTACCATATTGGCTCGTTCTATTTTATTACCATTAATACCACTACGCAAAGATTTATCAACTGTTGATGCTGATGCAATAACTTCGCTATTCCCATTGGAATATTTGACAATTTGAGCATATATATGCAAATTAGTTCTATTTACTACAAGTCTTGTAGCACCAATAACTTTATTACGTGCTCTAAAACGTCTTGCTCTTTTTAATCTAGATTCTTTTTTATTCATATCTATTATTTCTTCTTAGCTTCTTTTCGAATTATCTTTTCATCGGAGTATTTAACTCCTTTTCCTTTATATGGTTCAGGAGGTCTAATTGCTCTAATTTCTGCAGCAACTTGACCAACTTTTTGCTTATCTATACCCTTGATTATGATATTAGTATTTGATGGCATTTCTGCTGTAATACCTTCAGGCAAAGCATATTCTACAGGATGAGAAAAACCTAAATTTAAATCAATCGTCTTACCTTTGAGCTGAGCACGATAACCTACTCCAACCAAATCTAAACTTTTAGAAAAACCATCACTAACACCCACAACCATATTATTTACTAAAGCTCTAGTAGTTCCAGATAAAGCTTCAGCAGTAGATTCTGATTTCTTGGAAACAGAAACATTAAGCTGAGAACCATCATCATTTTTAGTAACAGCAATAAAAGGATGGACATTGTGCTCCAAAACCCCCTTACTACCTTTTACCATAATACATTGTTCTTTTATATTAACATCCACGCCTTTTGGAATGTTAATAGGCTGGTCAGCAATTCTAGACATTCTTAAATAACCTCACACAAAATTTCACCACCAAGATTTTGGTTACGCGCACTACTATCAGTCATTATACCTTTAGAAGTAGAAACCACAGCTATGCCAAGTCCTCCACTAATTTTTGGTAGTTCCTTAGCAGAACTATATTTACGTAAACTTGGTTTACTAACTCTACTAATCCTATCAATAACTGGCTTACCTTCAAATAACTTCAAAGTAATTTTTATGCTTTTTTTAACATC
>JABSQI010000471.1 GCA_013215905.1 Legionellales bacterium
GGTTATTCTCCTTTTTATGATTGGTATGATTTTTAATTTTTAATTTATTAATACCTTAAATTATTTCCTAAAATACTATTAAATTTACTTGGCAGATATAAATGATCTATTAGTCTAAAAGATATCTAAAATATATACATTTTGTATATTAACTATTTTTATTCTATTAGGAATGTATGCTATTTATTTCTTTGTTAACAATATTGGTAATACAAATATCTGACCATACATTTATGGATGTCTCTAGCATGTCTAAAATAAGGTAAAAGGGTAAAATTGTAGTCATAATATCAATAGGCATTTTAATTGCTACTAGAAAAGTTGTTGTCATGAAATAGCATCCCATTGGTACACTTGCATTTCCAATTGCTGCAATAATGGAAAATAGCAAGACTCCCAAAATAGTACTAATATCTAAATAAACTCCATTACTTTGCAAAACAAATAATATAGTGATTAATATAAATCCGGCACAAGCATTCATATTGATAGTTGTACAAATAGGCAAAGTAAATCTAGCTATTTTAGGATCTATTTTCAGTTTATTTATAGCACAATTGATCGAAACAGGTAATGTAGCACTAGACGATTTAGAAAAAAATGCTAAGGTGAGGGCTGGCCTAGATACCTTAAATACTTTTAGCGGAGGAATTTTTTTAAAATGTAAAATGCCTGGTAATACAATAGTACCTTGAATGAGATTTGCTAAAACAATGCAAACAAAATATAAAAATAGTTGATTTATACTAGAGTCAGAAGCTATGTTTTTAATCATTATTGCTATAAAGGCCATTATTCCTATTGGTAGTAGATAAATTATAAATTCAGTTATTTTTGTGCATAGGGCTAGAGTATTTTTAAAGAATATCTGGAAAAGAAATTTTTGTTTTGATGGTAATTTATATATTGCAAAACCAGAAATAACAGCAATAAACAATATAGCGAATAAATTGTACTCTATAAATGGAGTGAATATATTATTGGGAATAATGTTTAGTAAATATTCAGAATATTCTAAACTATATTTATTTACTGGGTTTTCAATATTAGAGTTAGGGATAATATATTTTGGAGATATTACAATATATAAGAATAAAGCGATTACTGCTGCAATTGAAGTTGTAGAGATAGTATAGAACATTGTTTTTTTACCTATCTGTTTAAAGTCGTCAATGCTTTCAAGGTTCGAAATACAGCAAATTATTGATAGAAAGAAAATAGGTAAACTTATTAACTTAAATATTTTTATAAATGCTTGCTCAATAAAATCACATATTTCTATTAAAATAGGAATTTCAAAAATTCCAATAATTATGCCTAGTAATGTAAATATATAGATATTCATGTAAAGTCTCCTATATATGTCAATAAAGAATTTAGAAATAATACTAAACAAAAAAATTTAGTGTAAAGATTATTACTATATTTGTGTGCTAATAAAAGATATTAAGTAAATTTAATTTTATAAAATCAACACTGGGAGTGGCAACAACATATACTTGCTTGAGTTAAAACATGTTTTACGAAATTGATATTTATAATTAATTGTTTCATGTTAATCCCCATAGGCAAGATATTCCTTCAGCCTAGCATGGTATTTTATTCATGTCAATAAATTAAAAGATTTATTAGGAATAATAAAGTTTACATGAACATACTTAAAATATATAAAAACTAAGAGCTATTTTTAATATTTTCTTGCATAAATATATCGATAAATTTAATACTATATATAATGATTATGACTATCATTATATAACATCATATTATAGTGTGTA
>JABSQI010000472.1 GCA_013215905.1 Legionellales bacterium
ATTTGATAGAAGAATAATTTTAATAACTTTGTGTATATCTATTGCTCTTAGTAGTTTATTAATGTTAGTGTTTTCATATTTCTCTACGAAAATGTTTTTTATATTTTGTGTGATTTTTGGGGGAATAGTTTTTATGCTATATCCTCTTAGTATTAGTCATACATGTGACTATGTTAATCATGAAGATATTGTTGGAGCTACTCAAGGGCTCTTGTTATCATATGGTTTGGGGGCAACGATCGGGCCAATATTTTCAGCATTGTTCATGCATATAAGTTATATAGGTTTATTTATATTTATATCATTTCTAAGTTCACTATTGGGTGTTTTCATCTATAAAAGAAAAAATGTTACTACTGATCTACCACTTGATGAACAGCATAGCTTTACTATTAGTAGTACTACTACACCTGTTGCAAGCAATATGGATCCTAGGGCTAATGAAATTGAAGAAGTATAGCAATAGTTACTCATTTGGTAATCTCTTTAGATACACTGTACCTATATTATTCCTCTTTTTATCTGGTTGTCTTGGAATAGAGCGAGTATCATGTAAAGAAATGGAGATTGCTAAATGGCACTTTGATCATGGTGAATATAAAGAAGCATTGCCAATAATTGAGAAATTCGCAAAAAATGATGATCCACACGCACAATATATGCTTGGATATATGTATTTTTATGGTAATGGTGTGAAGATTGATAGGTTAAAAGCAGAGCACTATTTTAACGAATCAGCCGAAAGAGGTTATTCTCCAGCACTAATGGCTCAGCATATCATTAAAGACACTCAAAAAAAACAGCATGTTAGTATTACAACACCAACTATAGTGACGCAAAGTAATGATTTAGATAATGCTTCGAAATTTTCTAAAATACCAATCTCTGTTAAAAAAACAGATATTGTGTCTATTCAAGGAACAAGTAGTGAAGAAAATGATGTTTTAGATGAAAAGAAAATTAACTCAATTAGTAATAAATTATATACTATTCAAATGTTAGCGTTAGCTGATTTGTCAGAAATGAGAAAAGTTATTAATAAGTATGAATTATACGATGGTTATTATTTATACCGCACTGTAAGAAATAATAAACCCTGGTATGTTTTGATTGGTGGATATTATAAAAAAATTAGTGATGCTCATACAGCTATTGAGCAATTACCAAAAGTAATGAAAAGATGGAAGCCATTTATTAATAAATTCAAAGTTGTCCATAAGCAAATTAATACTAACAGGGAAATTATATAAGGCAGGCTGATGAAGAAATATATATTAATAATTTTAGTAGGATTTATATTGTTTTATTTTTATGATTATCTAGATGATATTTACTATGCTATAGTAGATTTGTTTTAGTATTTAATTTGTAAATCTTTATTTTTCGGGAATTGTTCTATGAAAAAATTATTAATTTTAATTTCTTTAGTGTTATTGTTGGGTATGTTTTTTTATTATAAAGACAGATTTTATTATATAGAGGATAATAAAGTGGTTCTTGTGAATAACGATATTGTAAAAAGTAAGAGTGATACTAGAAACTATAGAATGATAGTTCTTAGTAATGGATTAAGATCCTTACTGATATCTGATCCAGATACTGATGAAGCAGCTGTCTCAATGAGAGTTTTTGCAGGAAGTTTTGACGAGCCAAAAAATTCACAAGGGATTGCACATTTTACTGAACATATGTTATTTCTTGGGAATAAAAAATACCCTGGTTCTGAATACTATAATAATTATATTAGTAAACATAGAGGAAAAACGAATGCTTTTACT
>JABSQI010000473.1 GCA_013215905.1 Legionellales bacterium
TATTAACTAACTCTTCATCATCAGAGCTTTCAATAAATTTCATTAATCTATACCAATCGTGTTCTATTCTAAATAGCATTTTTCTACTTTCAGCTCTAGCAACAGGATAAATTGGTAATAAAGATGGATGAGGGAATCTTTCGTCTAGATATTCCATAATAATCGGAGCATGATACAAGACTAATTCTCTATCCACTAATGTTGGTAAGCTATTATATGGATTAATATCTAGCAGTTTCTCAGGCAAATCTTCCTTATTATAGGTCTGTATATCTACATTAACGCCTTTTTCAGCTAATACAACTCGAACCTGATGGCTGTATGGATCAGAATGGCATGAATACAAAACCATAACTACTCTTTTAGCCACTAACGCCATAAATTACCCCTTTAATAAATATAGAGCATTTATTATACCACATCTATTATATAATATGGTAAATTATTTACAAAATTTACAAGCAAGATATATTTACAGACTAAAGCTTTATGCTAACACGATAGGTATTTATTAATATTACAGCACTAAAAAGTGATTAGATTTTCTATTCAAAACTATCTGCTAAATGAAGAAAAACTAAAACCACTTTAAATTGACAAAAAAACCTAACGTTTTGAATATTGTGGACTTTTACGAGCTTTATGTTTTCCAAATTTCTTACGCTCTACTTCTCTTGGATCACGAGTCACAAACCCTGCTTTGCGCAACTGCCCTCTTTTTGACTCATCAAATGATATTAGAGCTCTAGTAATGCCATGCCTAATAGCTCCAGCCTGCCCAGAAATACCCCCTCCTGAAACAGTAACATATACATTAAAATCATTATCACAACCAAGTTCTTTGAAAGGTTGAGCTACTACCATTCTAGCTGTCTCTCTACCAAAGTATTCATTCAATCCTTTACTATTTATCTGAATTTCCCCGCTTCCCTTCTTTAAAAATACTCTAGCTGTAGAACTTTTTCTTCTACCTGTAGCATAATAAAAATCAGACTTAGATTTTTTCATATTCATAATATTATAACTCCAACTTGGCTGGGTTTTGAGCCGCATGAGGGTGACTACCACCACTATAAACTTTCAACTTTTTTAACATCTGACGGCCTAATTTAGTTCTAGGCAACATGCCTTTCACAGCTAACTCTATAGCTTGCGTTGGCTTCTTCTCTATTAAATCTTGTAAAGTTACTGACTTTATACCTCCAGGAAAACCTGTATGTCTATAATAATTTTTATCAGACATTTTTTTACCAGTTACTTTAATTTTTTCAGCGTTTACTATAACAACAAAATCTCCAGTATCAACGTGCTGTGTATAAATTGACTTATGCTTTCCCTTTAGTATATGGGCAACTTTAGTTGCCAATCTACCTAAAATCATATTTTCTGCGTCTACTACAAACCAGTTATGTTCTACAATACTGGATTTAGCCATAAAAGAATTATTTGACATATTCACTCCAACATATCCAATAATCATTCTAACTAAATGTGCCACTAAAAACAAGCATCTAAGTGCAATTCAAATACTAGCCTATACTTTTGTAAAAAAGCATAAAATTTTATTAGATGATCTATTTTTAGACATTTATTATAATAATAACTTTTCTTTAAAAACAAAAGTTTTTATTATAAAAGATGTTTCCTGACAATTTGTCTACATATAAAACGAAATATTAAAAAAATGAGAGGATATTCTGAAAAACATAGCAACTATAAAAATAACAACATTTTTAATCTGCAGTACTTTAATTCTAGTTTTATTCTTTAATCATAA